>JAPHSO010000322.1 GCA_026193675.1 Gammaproteobacteria bacterium
GCCAGTGGTGCCGCTTTGACATACCATTGATCGGTAAGGAATGGCTCAACCACTGTGTGCGAACGGTCACCACGAGGAACCATCAAGGTGTGATCTTCAATCTTCTCAAGTAGTTCAAGTTTGTCGAGATCATGCACAATCACTTCACGGGCTGCGTAGCGATCCAGACCACGATAGGCGACCGGCGCCTCATCATTAATCGAGGCATCAACGGTAAACAGATTGTAGATCGGCAGGTTGTGACGCTGACCCATCGCATAGTCGTTGAAATCGTGTCCCGGTGTGATCTTTACACAGCCGGTTCCAAATTCAGGGTCGACATAGTCATCGGCAATAATGGGAATTTCACGTCCAACCAGCGGCAGGGTGATGGTTTGCCCAATCAGGTGCTTGTAGCGCTCATCTTCAGGGTGAACCGCCACTGCACTATCACCCAGCATCGTCTCAGGACGTGTGGTCGCCACCACCAGATGACCCGAACCATCAGAGAGCGGATAGCGGAAGTGCCACATGTGGCCCTGCTCCTCTTCGGAGATGACCTCTAGATCCGAAAGTGCGGTGTGCAGGATTGGATCCCAGTTGACCAGACGCTTGCCGCGGTAGATGAGCCCCTCTTCATGGAGGCGGACAAAGACCTCATTGACCGCATCAGAGAGACCCTCATCCATGGTGAAGCGCTCATTACTCCAGTCGAGCGATGAGCCCAGACGACGCAGCTGGCGAGTGATGTTACCACCCGACTCCTCTTTCCAGTTCCAGACCGTTTCGATAAATTTCGAGCGCCCCAGATCGTGACGTGACTTGCCCTTGGCTCCCAACTGACGCTCAACCACCATCTGGGTCGCAATACCTGCATGGTCAGTACCCGGCTGCCACAGGGTATTGTCGCCCTTCATGCGGTGATAACGCACCAACGTGTCCATCACCGTATTATTGAAACCGTGGCCCATATGCAGACTGCCGGTCACATTGGGAGGCGGAATCATAATGCTGAACGCCTTGTCTCCACCCTGAGGGGCAAAGTAGCCGTTATCTTCCCATTTCTGGTACCAGCTCTGTTCAATCGCGTGGGGGTTGTAGGTCTTTTCCATACTGCTAAAAGGTCTTTGTCGTCGGATAAAAATTGGGCGCCATTATAGCGCAGTAGGCGGGGCAAAGAGTCGCAAAATTCACTAAATGGCGTACTATTAGTCCCCTAAATTTAGATATAGCCCCAATAAGAAAGGATAACTTGTGACAAACCGCTTTCTATCAACCATCAGCAGCATGTTGATGACTCTAACCAACAGCATGGCGCGGATTCCCAACTACGCCAACCAGAATCGCAAAAAGCTGCTGCTTTCGCTGATCGTCTTTACCCTTTTCTTTGCCGCCGGCATCCCCCGCATCAAACTCGATATGTCGATGGAGGCCTTCTTCAAAAAAGATGAGCCTGCACTGCACGGATTTAACGTCTTCCACTATCTGTTTGGGGGCGATCAGTTTGTGATGCTGATGTTTAGCCCAGAGGATGGCGATATCTTTTCCAGCCAGTCACTGCAGCGGGTCAAGCAGCTTGAGGATGACCTCAATCGTAGCCGCATGGATACCGGCTCTGAGCTCAACCGTATCACCCGTGTCCGTAGCATCTACTCTGCTGACTATCTGGAGGCGACCAGTGACGCGCTGATTAACCGAAAATTTATCGGAGACCATCTGCCCCAAACCCCTGCGGAGGTCGAGGCGATCCGCCAGCTGGCAATGAGCGAGCGAGATTTCCCCGGACGGATGTTCTCTCACGACAACCGCCTTGGGATTATGATGATTCAGACCGACTACGGCTCACGTCTGAAAGATCAAAAGAGGGTTTCCAATAGAGCCACAGATGAGGTTGCCGGCAACGGTATGGGGGCCGACAGCTTCGATTTTGAATTCAACGAAGAGAGTGATAGCTCCCCAACAGGTCTTCTGCTCACCCAGGAGCAGCTGCCCAAATTTGAGTCGGTCGATATGACCGAGTATGTGGTCTTTATGGAGGCGTTCCGCGAGGTGCTTGATCGTAACAACTGGCAGTTGGGACTGGAGAATCAACCTGCCGGTACCACAGGCTATCTTGCCGTCGGCAATCCTTGGATTATGGATATGTTTGGTCGCGTGGTGCTGGTCGAGATGGGCATGTACACCGTCGTCTCGCTGCTCCTTATTCTTATCGTGCTCTATTTCATTGTCGGTTCGGTACCCGGGATGATCTGGCCCACGCTGATTGTCGGCATCGGTAATGTCTGGACCATGGGGTTGATTGGTTGGACCGGTATTACCGTTAACATGCTGATCAATATAATCGTCTTCCTGATCCTGACGGTCGGTATCGCCGCCTCGATCCACATCCTATCCGGTTATAAACAGTTTAGAGCTAAGGGAATTCCCCACGACGAAGCGATGACAGAAACATTGCGTAAGACCGGTCTGCCGATCTTCCTGGCAGCGCTCACCACCATCGCCGGCATGTTGTCGATGAGCATTGTTCCGATTGCACCAATTCAGTCCTTTGCCTGGTTTGCAGCGATTGGCGTCATCGTCACCTTTGTGCTCACCCTCTTCTATCTGCCGCTGCTGATGCACTTTTGGGCACCTAAAGTGGAAGATAGCGACGGCAAGATGATCGAGAAGCGCAGTGACCAGGTGATGCAGAAATTTCTACTCAAGGTCTATCATCTGGGTGTCGATTACCCAAAATCTATTGTCGCCATCTTCGTCATTTTCGGCATTATTGCTCTGGCCGGTCTGCCCAGAGTATTTATCGATACCAACATCGTCACGTTGATCAAGAAAGGGGTCGGCGTGCAGGAGGCCTTCACCGAGATTGACAAAAAATTTGGCGGCACCTCAACGGCGGAAATATTGATCGATTCCGGTCAGGCCGATGGCATTAAAGATCCGCTGATTCTCAAGGCGATGAACAGACTGGAGCAGAGGATCAAGCAGGAGCGTCCTGACCTGGTGACCAACATCGATTCACTGGTGAAGCTCACTAAGAACTCCTATCAAAACCTGACCGATGGTTCACCTGGAAACTACCTCATTCCCGATGATCCGGATATTCTGGCGCAGACCCTGTTTAGTTTCGACTCTGCCGATCCCGCCACCCGCAAACTGTTTGTTGACGATGAGTGGCAGGTGGGACGAATGACGGTTCAGGTGCTGACTCAGGGCTCATCAGAATATGAGGAGTTTGCTGCCGATATCTATGATTGGATCGATGAGGCCTTTGTGGAGGTTAAACAGCAAAATCCAAACTTCCGCACCTCGGTGACCGGTTCAATCCCGCTGATGATGGAGATGACCGCCTTCATCTCCAAGGCGCAGTTGCGCTCCTATGTACTGGTGATCTGTGTCATCGCGGTTCTGCTGCTGGTCATCTTCGGTTCATTCAAGTTTGGAATGATGGCGATGGTTCCCAATATTTTCCCCATCATCTTTATGATGGGTATTACCGGTTGGGCCGGCATTGCGCTCGATACCGATACCCTGCTGGTTATGCCACTGGCGATCGGTATTGCGGTGGATGACTCGATCCATTTCCTCACCCACTATCGGACTGAACTGCTTAGCGGTAAAAACTCCAAAGAGGCGATCCGCTCCAGTCTGACCCATGTGGGACAGGCGATGATCTACACCTCATTTGTGTTATCGCTTGGATTCCTGGTGTTCCTGATGTCGGTACACCAGGGGCTCTCCAACTTTGGAATTCTCGCATCGATCGCAATGTTCTCAGCGCTATTGGCCGACATTCTTTTGCTACCGGCGATGATCTATCTTCTTAATCCATTTAAAGACAGTGACAACAGAATCTCACAACAGGAGGTCACAGCATGAAGCCGCTAATTCGAGTTATCACAGGGCTGGTCAGCGGACTGGTTTTCATCTGGAGTCCAGTTACCGGTGCTGAACTCAGCGCCCATGAGATTGTACAAAAGATGCTTGATAGAGATGATGGTCGTAGTAGCTACAGCCAAAATCAGCTAATGAGCTGTCGCTACAAGCTAACAAACGGGCGTTACAAGTGCAGCTCTAAACCACGAGTCAAACTCTCAGAAGGGATCAGTAAAGATACCGGTGAAAATGCTAAGGATACGATCAACCTGAACCTGATCATCAAGCCTGCTTCAGAAAAGGGGATGGCATTCCTGCAGCATGATTATGATGCCGAAGAGAAAGATAGTGAGCAGTGGATGTATCTACCGGCGATGAAAAAACTGAAGCGTATCGTCTCTGAGACCGATGATGGCCCCAAGACCGGCACCCTGTTCGGCTCAGAGATCGCCTATGAGGATATCGAGAAGCGTCACATCAATGATGCCACCTATGAACTACTCGGTGAGGAGACATTTAATAAACGCAAAGTGTGGAAGATCAAGTCAACCCCCACTCCCAAGCAGGCCCGTAAAAGCTCATACGCCTATACCCTTAGCTGGGTTGACCAGGAGCGTTTTATGGCGAGCAAGTTTGAGCTTTATGATCGTCAGGGTAAGTTGAAGAAGACATTCCTTGAGCAGAAGGTCGAAAACCACAACGGTATTTGGGTGGCCCGCCAGATGATGGTGATCAACCACTCCAACCAGCGCATGAGCCTGATGCGGATCTCCAGGATAGAGCTCAACATCGATGTGCCCGATGCACTACTGGGTACCCGTGCCCTCAATGATGCCAGCTATCGGGAGACGCAATTACGACCAATTCGTGAAAAAGCTAAATAGAGCACTCATCTTTTATCCTGTAACATCGTTATTTGTGTACTCGGATGGTCACATATGATTTATATGCTCACATTCTCCGTGCACAAATGCCTTGTTCCAGGGAAAAATCTAATCACTCTATATAGCTTTTATTGAGTCATCTTATGCGCGCAGTGCTATTTACCTCTCTCTTTCTATTTATTGGTTGCGGTTATGCGGCCGATGCACCGGAGTTTGATTTTTCATTTGATGACGCTACTCAACCAGAGGGCGCTCCGGCCAATGAAAATATTGAGGTCGATTTCAATTTTGATGAGCAGACAGCGGCTGAAGAGAATCAGGGAGGTATCCCACTCCGTGGAAAAGTATCATTCGATCTCGGTTACCAGTTCGATAGTCCACAACGCTGGCAGACTATCGGCCCGGCTGCACAGCTGATCTTTGACTGGAGTGGTGATGCCGGGCAGTTTTACAGTGAGGTGACCACCCGCTATAACCATGCCTACAGTCTCGAAGCTGATTCACAGCCCATCATCGATAAATACCGCATCAATAACAGTGTACGCGAGCTTTACTGGAAACGGGCCTTTGGTGAATACAGTCTCACTGTGGGTCGTGCCATCGTCGCCTGGGGTAAGGCCGATCTGCTGCCGGTAATCGATGTCATCTCTCCCAGCGACAGTAGCAACCTGCTGTTTGCTAAACCGGAAGAGCTACGGCTGGGACAGGATCTGATTAAGTTTGACTGGTATCGGGGCAATAGTGAACTCAATCTCATCTATACACCCAAAGCGCGCTACAACCTGATCACCGACTATGGTCACCCCTACTCGATGATGCTGCCATTTGTCAGTGATGCGGTAGAGGATAGTGAAAATGAGTGGGCCGTTCGCTGGACCACGATTGATGACAAACTGGAATATGGAATTATTGCCGGTGATCTCAGTCAGCGCGATCCACTGGTGGTCGGAACAGAACTGACCTATGCAAAGAGTAATATGATTGGTGGCAACATCATCTACAGCCGTGCGCCATTTTTATGGAAGGGTGAATTTCTCTATGTGAAGGATAGCCCGCACCAGCGTCCCGACTACTCTGGCTATGAGCACATCGACACGCTCAAAGGGACTATTGGTTTTGACTTCGCCAGCACCCAATATGGTACCTGGATTGTTGAATATAGTGGTGCGTTGACCCGCTCTGAACCACCAATGCCCCTGTTAGGCGGTAGTACCGGTGTCATCGGTATCAGCTGGATGGATAGCTATCTACGCGATGACCTCTCCCTCAATGCAGCGGTGATGCTCATTGGTGGCACCGGCAATCGTCTTTTGCGCATCGGTGGTAGCTACCAACTCAATGATGATTGGAGTGTCACCTCACAATTGAGCATCATCAATGCCGACAGTTCAGAACCGCTCTATCAAGCGATGAGTGGATTTGATCGACTGGATCTCTCCATAGAGTATGGATTCGATCTATCTAATTAGGAGTAAAGCGATGAGTGATCTAACCCAGGAAAAATGTGAGGCGTGCCGTGTCGGTGCCCCGCAGGTCTCTGATGAGGAGATGAAGGAGCTGGCTCTTGCCGTTCCCGACTGGGGCTTTGAGACCCGCGATGATGTGCTGCAGCTGGAGCGAGTCTACAGCTTTGATAATTTTGTCGATGCGATCGCCTTTACCAATAGCGTTGGGGAGCTGGCGGAATCTGAGGGACACCACCCTGCTCTGCTGACCGAATGGGGCAAGGTGACGGTCACCTGGTGGAGCCACAAAATCAGAGGGCTACATCGTAACGACTTCATCATGGCCGCTAAAACTGACCAGATATTTAACGGCTAATTCATGAATCCCCCATCGCTACTGGAGATGATCAGCACACTTATCGCCATCCCATCGGTGAGCAGCACCAATCCCCGCTACGATAGTGGTAATCGCCAGGTGATCGACCAGTTGGCTGAGTGGTTGGCTGAGCTTGGTTTTCAGATTGAGATCATTGAGATCCCCGAGCATCCTCTCAAGGCCAACCTGATCGCAACTCTTGGCTCTGGTCCCGGTGGGCTAGTGCTATCGGGACACACCGATACCGTCCCCTTTAATGAGGAGTTGTGGCACAGCGATCCCTTTAAGGTGGTTGAGCGTGAACAAAAACTCTACGGCCTCGGCAGTGCAGATATGAAAAGTTTCTTTGCTCTGGTCATTGATGCTATCAGAGAGCTTAAGGCTTTCGATCTCAAAGAGCCGCTAATTATTCTGGCCACCGCCGACGAAGAGAGCTCGATGGCCGGTGCCCGCGAACTGGCCCGACTTGGCAGGCCCAAGGCGAGACATGCGGTGATCGGTGAGCCGACCTCACTGCGTCCGATTAATGCGCACAAGGGGATGATGATGGAGGCGATCCATCTGCTGGGCCGCTCAGGCCACTCCAGTAATCCCGACTATGGCATTAGCGCACTGGAGGGGATGCACAACGTGATCACCACCATCAAAGCGTGGCGTGATGAGCTGCAGAGCGAATATCGTGATGAGCGCTTCGCCCTGCCGATTCCCACCCTCAATCTGGGTCACATCCATGGCGGAGATAATCCCAACCGTATTTGTGGCCATTGTGAGCTGCATATCGATCTACGCCCACTTCCTGGGATGGATATCACAGAGCTACAGAACAGCCTGCGCAGGCGGGTTGAGGGGAGCATCAAAGATTCTGGTCTTGAGCTCAATATCGACCATCTGTTTGGCGGCATCCCGGCGATGGAGACTCCGGCCACGGCTGAGATTATTCAGGCTGCAGAGCGGTTCACCGGCCACACCGCCGAGTCGGTCGCCTTTGGAACTGAGGGCCCCTTCCTGCAACAGTTGGGGATGGAGACGGTGATCCTCGGCCCGGGAGATATCGCCCAGGCACACCAGCCCGATGAGTATCTTGGGCTGGACCAACTCAATCCAACAACAGCATTGATCCGCAATCTGGTTAATCAATTCTGTTGTTGACTTGGGATCTCAACAGGTTGGACTAGAGGATAACTTCGTCATTATGGATGGGTAACCAAATTTTAAACCGGGTGCCCACACCCACTTCACTTTCGACCTCTATCCGTCCATGGTGCTTCTCAATAATCCCATAGGTGAGTGAAAGTCCCAGACCAGTTCCCTTGCCCACCTCCTTGGTGGTAAAGAAGGGCTCAAAGATATGGGGGAGGTTCTCCGGCGAAATCCCCTTGCCGGTATCTTCAATCTCTACCCATACCCAATCACTATCATGCTGGCCGGTACGCACATAAACCTTACCCTGATCTTCGATGGCATGGCTGGCATTGATGAACATATTCATAAAGACCTGATTGAGCTGGGATCCCATACAGACTATTTCGGGTATCTCTCCATACTCTTTGATCACCTCTGCTTTGTATTTCAATTCGTTATGAACAATATTAAGGGTACTATCAAGGCCCGCATGCAGATCACCCAACTGCCATTCAGCTTCATCAACATGGGAGAAATCTTTTAGGTCCTGAACTATCTTTTTCACTCGATGCACCCCTTCGAGGGATTCATCAACAAGGTCTTCAACATCCTGACGCAGATAGTCAAGATCAAGCCGCGCCTTCAGATCGTTCAAATTCTGCTTCATCTCACCATCAGGCAGCTCTGACTCAAGTTCGGCATAGGTATTGATAAGTTGAAACAGCTCGCCTAAATAGATTTTTAAAGATGAGATGTTGGAGCTGACATATCCAACAGGATTGTTAATCTCATGGGCAACGCCTGCCGCCAGTTGACCGATTGATGCCATCTTCTCAGACTGCAGTAGTTGCGCCTGCGCATCCTTCAGATCGCTGTGGGCCTGTTCGAGCTCATGATAACGCTGCTTGAGCATCAGCTCTGCACTTTTTCGTTCACTGATATCACGAACGGTCGCCTCAATAACCTGCTCTCCATCAATCTCCATCACGGTTAACAAAACTTCAGCCGGGAAATCATCCCCACCTTTGCGACGGTGAATCCACTCAAAAAAACAACGACCCTCATTCATGGCCAAAGCGATCTGCCCTTCAGCCATAATCATCGAATCGACACCATTAGGCTGTTGTGGGGGTGACAGCTCTCCCGGGTGAAAGGAGCAGAACTCTTCTGTTGAGTCGATACCAAAGATATTGAGCGTTGCCCTGTTGCAATCGATAAAATGTCCATCTTTAAGCAGCATGATTGCATCACCGGTAGAGTCAAAGATGGTGCGAAACTTTTGCTCCGATTCGCGAAGCAGTCTCTCTGCTCGTTTGCGTTCTGTGATATCAACATGGGTTCCTACAATACGTAGCACCCGGTTATTTTTATCACGCAGACCGAAAGCACGAGATAGAATATCCATATAATGGCCATCTTTGTGACGCATTCGAAATTCCATATTAAATTCAATCGAAGGGTCATTGAGGTAAGACTCGATGAACTCTAGTGCTGAAGGAAGGTCCTCAGGGTGTACCAGCTCTGCCCACTCATCAAAAGAGTCCTCAATTTCGTACTCTTTATAACCAACCATCTCCTTCC
>JAPHSO010000190.1 GCA_026193675.1 Gammaproteobacteria bacterium
CATCATGGAGTTTGGCAAAACGCTGGTCGGCCACGTGAAAGGGGGAATGAAAAGTGGCGGCCCGGTTAAGACGATTGAGGTCTGCAACACCATAGCACCCGCCGTCGCTGCTGATCTCTCCAAAAAGCATGGCGTCGAACTGGGTCGCACCAGTCTCAAGCTACGTAATCAAAACAATGCACCCGATGCCTGGGAGAAAAACGTTCTGATGAAGTTTGAAGAGCGTAAGGCTGCAGGTGAAGATGTGAAGACAATGGCCTACACCGAAGTTGTGATGGAGGATGGCAAACAGTACTTCCGCATGATGAAGGCGATCCCTACCGCACAGAAACCATGCCTGATGTGTCATGCCGGTACCATTAAGCCACCGATTGAGGCGAAGCTAAAAAGTCTCTATCCAGACGATAAGGCCCGAGGTTATCAGGCCGGTGACATTCGCGGTGCATTCACGCTGAAAAAAGCGCTCTAATTTTTGTTAGATTGCTGTAACAAAAGGGCCCCATTCGGGGCCCTTTTTTTGTACGGGATGTACGGTACGTCACGGGTGCATGGATGTGCAGGAGCGACTGTTGATGGCTAGCTGAAAAATTTTATTTCATGCTTTAACCCTATTATCCAGCAATTACACCTTGGGCTCGGTCCAACCCCTGCTCTTTTTAGGGCGCGCCTTGCGACCCATCTTCCAGTAGGCGATCAGGATCACGACAGTGACCACCCCAATCACAATAAACAGTGTCTCTAGCTCTCTCATAACTGCATCATCATTGATTTGATCACCTCTGGCAAACTATTTCCAGAGATCGACCTCCCCTCCAGCATCACGGATTTTGTCCGCACGTTCATCGACATAACGCTGAAATTCAGGATGCTCTCGATAGGCACCCGAAGCGACATACTCCAGTGACGCAGCGGTATGGAATGACCGTAGATAGGCCTCTGCCCGGAAAACCTCGTGCCCCTGATCATCAAAAAATAGCATTGAGGGGGTGTAGTTCACATTGAGCGCCTTGATCCACTGTTGCACCGGCACACTCTCTCCGGCGGGCGTGGTAACTGCCCCGGTCGACCATATATCGATCAGCGCGATATCGAACTTTTTGAGCAATTTAACTATCTCCAGACGGCGGAATTTGTCTCCATGCAACTCATCACAGGCGGCACAATCTCTCTGTTCGAAGAGCACCAGTAGTGGCCTGTCCCCCCGCTTGCGCTGCAGCTTATCGGTTAAATATCCCGCTCGCTGATGGAGCTTTCCTGACGATTTCTGCGGCGCCACTTTTTTCAGATAGTCACGAAAGGTTTCGACCTGCTCCTGCCTGCTGGCGATATAGCTCAGTAGTGCCGTGAAGCGCTCAGGCGGATAGTAGCCGTTGGCGCGAAAGATGGTCTCACCCTTCTCATTAAGAAATAGCAGGGTTGGGGTGTATTGCACCCGATTGGCCACCGCGAACCGCTTTTCAGTAAGGCTGTTACCGGCCAGATCCACCACCTCACGATCACCCCACATATTGATCGCGATGATCTCGAAGTTCTGTTGTGCCTTGGAGGCAATCTCATGTTGAGTAAAGTTGGTTTTAATCAGACGTTCACAGTAGGGGCAGCCATCCTGATAGAAGTAGAGTATCACCCGCTTACCACTATCACGCGCCTCCTCAACATCCTCACGCAGATCGAGAAACGACGCTTTAAACCACTCGGGCTTATCGACATGACCGGGATTGACCAGACCGGTAGAGATCAGCTCATCAGGACCTGCCGCATGGGCCATCAGCGTGACCAGTGACCAGCCCAAAAGCAGTATAGGAAGCAGGATTTTACGGTACATAATTATTGGACCATTCTGTTTGAATTTCGACTAATGAGACGAGTTTAGTAAATTTCAGATGATGAACCTATTGGGGTTTTCCGTGACCACCCGATCCCACCTGCACTCACCATCATTAGCCGAGCTTCCAGGAAGCTGGCAATCCAGCATCACTTAACGCCATCACCACTACAGAAAACCTTCGCCAATCCGCTGAAGAAATTAACTATAAATATAAGTTATATCAAGATGTTAATTCATGTAGACCATTGAAAGCGGGAGGTACCAATAGGCTAAAAAATATCGTCAAAAATTATTTGTCTTCATATACAAAAAATAGCGTTTGTCGCTCATCA
>JAPHSO010000104.1 GCA_026193675.1 Gammaproteobacteria bacterium
ATCTCAGCAGCCCAAACCCGATAAATCCTATCAATGTCGCCGATGATTGGGAGAGACTCGCATACACGGAATTTGAGAAGGGGGGTAAAGAGGTGACCGCCATCGCCACGATCAACGATCGCCCCTATCTTCGTTTAGCACGTCCAATGCATATGGCCGCCTCCTGCCTTAAATGTCATGAGGTGCAGGGTTACAAAGAGGGCGATCTGGGCGGCAGTGTCAGTGTGTCTGTTTCTCTCGATCCCATCAACGAGATCATGATCGAAGAGCGATACAAACTGATTGGAGGACACCTGCTTTTCTGGCTATTTGGATTTGCCGGCTTAACCCTCGGCCAGCGCCAGATCCGCCGTCGCGTTGAAGAACGAGAGGCGGTCTACCACAAGCTTGAAGAGAACCGCGGGCGCACCCGCTCGATTGTCTCCAGCTCCCTTGATGCGATTATCACGATTGATCGACATGGTCGAGTTACCGGCTGGAATGAGCAGGCGACCATTATCTTTGGCTGGTATGAAGATGAAGTTATCGGCCAACTACTCTCTGAAACCATCATCCCTGAGCGCTTCTGTCATGCCCATAACCGGGGTGTAGCCCGTGCTGTCGAGAATAGAGAGGGCCGCATGCTGACAACTCGAGTTGAGGTGGTCGGCCAGAAAAGATCGGGGGAGGAGATACCGTTAGAGCTCTCAATCACCGAGATCACCGTTGAGGATGAGATCGCCTTTAGCGCCTTTATTCGAGACATCTCTGAGCAAAAGATGGCGCAGGAGAAGATCGAGCGCAATCTGATCTCCCAGGGGTTGATCGCATCTGTATTGGAGATCTCGCTAAAACCGATCTCGTTTGAGCAGCGTCTGGATCAGATTCTGCAGGAGATCCTCAATATACCGTGGCTACGCCTTCAGTCTAAGGGCTCCGTTTTTATTGTTGGGGAGGATGGACGTACCCTTGAGATGGCGGCTCAACATGGTTTGTCCTCTGAGCTTATCCTCTCTTGTGCCTCGGTCAAATTTGGAGAGTGCCTCTGTGGTCGAGTCGCTGAAACTCATCAGGTTATTCATAAGGGGTGCGTTGATCACGACCATGATAAAAGATTCACTCACATGGAAGAGCATGGTCACTACTGCCTGCCAATTTTGAGTGGTGAGCACCTGCTTGGGGTGGTCAATCTCTATATCGACTACGATCATAAACGCAATGATGATGAGGTCGCTCTGCTCTCCTCGATTAGCCACACCATCGGCGGAATGATTCAACGTCACCAGGCGGAGCGAAGTCTGCTCCATAACGCCTTTCATGACAGCTTGACCGACCTTCCCAATCGCATCCTCTTTCTTGAGCGACTCAAACACTGTATGTCTCGTCTGAGTCGTCAGGGTGATAACAGTTTTGCCGTACTATTCCTCGACCTGGATCGTTTCAAATTTATTAATGACAGCCTGGGTCATAGCGTCGGTGATCAGCTTCTGATCGATGTAGCCAAAAGGTTGAAGAGCTGTAGTCGTCCCGATGATACGGTCGCCCGTCTCGGGGGCGATGAGTTCACGATTCTGCTGGAGAACGTCAACTCCGAATTAGATGTCTCTCACATCACCAATCGTATCCATAGTGCACTGCGTGAGCCGTTTGATCTGGATGAGCGTGAAATATTTGCCCCCTGCAGTATTGGGGTCGCGTTTGGCAATTCAAAATATCGCACTCCTGAGGAGATTATCCGTGATGCCGATACCGCAATGTATCGTGCCAAGTCGATGAGTGGTGCCCAGACCGTCTACTTTGATGAGCAGATGCATACCATAGCACTTCACCGCCTGACGATGGATACCAATCTACGTAGGGCATTTGAGAACCGTGAGCTGGCCGTTCACTACCAACCGATTATCTCCTCACAAAGTGATGAGATCGTCGGTTTTGAGGCCCTGGCACGCTGGCCTCAAAAGGATGGCTCCATGGTTTCACCTGTCGAATTTATTCCGATTGCTGAAGAGACCGGGCTGATCAATGAGCTGGGTCTTTGGGTACTGCGTGAGTCCTGCCGTCAGCTGCTTGAATGGAAGAGCCTATTCCCCTCGCACAGCAAACTCTTTATGAGTGTCAACCTCTCCGGTAAGCAGCTATTGCAGAAAGATCTGTTCAATTGTATTGAGACCATCATGGCGGGGCTGGAGTTTAATCCCCAGGATCTGCGTCTGGAGATCACTGAAAGTAATCTGATGGCCAATACCCTTGGTAACAGCACCCTGCTCAATAAATTTAGAGACCGTGGCTACCGCTTCTATATCGATGATTTTGGCACCGGTTACTCTTCACTCAGTTATCTGCACAGCTTCCCATTCGAAGCGCTAAAGATCGATCGCTCGTTCGTTAATAATCTCGATAACGGCGAGGAGCATATCAATATGATCGAAACCATTGTGGCCATCGCCCACAATTTTAATATGGATGTGATCGCCGAGGGGGTAGAGACCGCCGAGCAACAGAAAATGTTACAACGTCTCGGCTGTGAACGACTGCAGGGTTTCCTGTTCTCTAAACCTCTAGCCCCTGAGGATGTTGTTAACTTTCTTGAAGGATCAGGTTGTTCAACCTAATCAACCTGCTATCTACTCAAACTCCTCCATAGCACCCGACTCTAGCCGCCACTTTTCCAGGTTTTTTTGTGCATTCAGACGCCGCGTCTCTTTTTCTAAATTGGCTTTTGCGGCACGCAATAGCTTAAGCTCTGCATCAATTTTTTGCTGCTCCGCCAGACGCATCTGCTCAAGATTTTTTAGCCTGCGCTCATGTACCTCTCGGTCTCTACGCAATTTTTCACGTTCGGCTTTTAGGTTTTCCTGGGCCATATCATCTGTTTTACTAACCTCTCTAACAGGAACCTTGGACCTGTCAAAATCTCCCGACTCAATCATCAACTTTACTTCATTGATCCGCCCCTCAGCCTGCTTGTAACCTTTACTGAAAGATTCCTGGTAGAGGGCCATCGCCTGCTTTAGATCCCTTGGGGTGCCATAACCATTTTGGTACATCACCCCCAGTTTATAGATAGCCGATGAATAACCGGCCTGAGCCATATGCTGCTGATAGCGAAAGGCCTCTTCTGGAGTCTGCTTTGCAGAGGCGCTGCCGCTAAAAAAGATACTCATCACAATGACACTCAATAACAGGGTGCGGACTGGTCGTAATTCAGGATGTTCTACAGAGTTAAACACGCTTGCCTCCAAAATAATGCTGAGCCTTCCACTTGCCACTAAAGCTCTCCCAGAATTCTAAAATTGTGCCGCCTCCAGTGAGAGGTAGACCCCATAGGCATTACGACGATGTGCCGCCTTAAATGCGGGAAGATCTGAAAATTCTGACCAGTCTCCCGCTGCATATGCCTCATCAAAGGGGACCAAATCTTCTACTGCTGCACTCATCACATCACGAACATGGATGAGGTAACGCAATGTTAGATTAATCGCACCGTTGGGATCCTTTGCTACCGAACCGTGACCAGGAACCAGCGCCTTCAAATCTATCGTATCGAGATTTTTTAACACCTTGAGCCAGTGCGCTGTATCAGAGCCTCCGGTAAAGGGAACCCGCCCCTCAAAGATAATGTCTCCAGAGATCAGTACCGCATCATTTTTAACCAGCAGCGCAAGGTCTCCATCAGAATGGGCCGTACCATGATAGTGAATCGCAAAATCGATCCCACCAAAGGTGAACGTCTCATCACTATCGACAACCCGATCAGGTCTCACCAGTCGAGTCTGCTCATTGACCCAGGGTGAAAGAGAAAAGCGCCGCTCTTCAAGCCGCTCCTGCGCAATTGGCGAGTCGAGATAATCCTGGTAACCGGCCGGTGCTATCACCTCTGCTCCAAGCTCTTTATATACCTGAAGACCGTAGATATGGTCTGCGTGATAGTGGGTGACAATCACCCTGGCAATCGGCCTGTCTGTCACCTTACGGAGAAGCTGCAGAAATTTTATTGCCAGCGAAGGTGAACCCAACGAATCGACGATCACCACCCCCTCTTCGGTCACCACTGCCGCTGAGTTTGAGATAAATCCCTCATTATCTGTGGCAATTCCCGCTTTGCCCTGTACGTAAAAAACATGCTCAGAGACCTGCTGTAACCTCATATCGACCTTCGATTCAGCATATTGCCCAAGCGCGTGAACCATCGGCGAAAAAAGGAGTGCAGCCAATAATAGAAATTTCATCAATCAATCCAAAACAAGTAGTCCTACCAATTCTAGGCATTGCATCCAAAATGACCATTACGAAACATCGCTGTAGATACTATGGTTTTCCTCAATACTATTTGACGAAAATTGTGAGAAGATACCTACAAGCCCTCCTCATCGGAGCGGCTCATGAACCCGGAGGTGGTGATATGGCAGCGCAAAGTTTTTTCGATAAAATTCTACTTAGGCTGGGCCTGATGAGACTCTCTGCTATGCAGACCGCTATTGAGCTTGAGCGGGATTCATTCAATCTTCAAAGAGATGAAACGGGCCGTGCCTCCGCCACCCTATCGGGAGGTATCAGCGCAGTGACCGCTGATATTGGCAATCTCATTGATGAGGTTGATGGACAGCGTTATCAGATTGACGCAATTGCCACCGCCATCAATCAGATGGCCGCATCGGTTCAAGAGGTTGCCCACAATACCGCCAAGGCTTCAACCACAGCGA
>JAPHSO010000338.1 GCA_026193675.1 Gammaproteobacteria bacterium
GATCCAGTTCTTCTGCATCGCCACCACCTTTTCAGGCCAGCCATCAAGCTTATCGAGATCATTGAGTAGCTCATCGGCGTAGTCGGTGATCTTCATGAAGTACTGCGGGATCTCTTTACGTTCCACCACGGTGTCGCAACGCCAGCAGCAGCCGTCGATCACCTGCTCGTTGGCGAGAACCGTCATATCGTTGGGACACCAGTTGACCGGTGCGGTCTGCTTGTAGACCAGCCCCTTCTCAAAAAGGCGGGTGAAGAGCCACTGCTCCCACTTGTAGTAGTCCGGGTGACAGGTGGCCAACTCCCGATCCCAGTCATAACCGAAACCGAGACGCTTGAGCTGATCGCGCATATAGTCGATGTTCTCGTAGGTCCACTTTGCAGGGGCGACATTATTTTTGATTGCCGCATTTTCAGCAGGCAGACCGAAGGCGTCCCAACCCATCGGCTGCAGCACATTTTTACCCAGCATGCGCTGGTAGCGGCTGATCACATCACCGATGGTGTAGTTGCGCACATGGCCCATATGCAGACGCCCCGAGGGATAGGGGAACATCGAGAGGCAGTAAAACTTCTCACGTTCAGCATCATCCACCGCGTTAAATGATTGATTCTTATCCCAATATTCCTGAGCCTGCTGCTCAATTTGTGAGGGATTGTAATGTTCGTCCAGTGCCATGAAGCTGCCTTAAATTCTGTATATAAAGTGATAGGTAATATGCTGGGGAAGGATACCGTAGACACCCGAGTTTTTATAGTAGCTGACCACTTGGAAAAGAGTTCGATATGGGCCACACTGAGTGTATGAACAGGATAAGAATTTGGGAGAAAAATGATGACCGATTCAAACAGCAGCAACCGCCTCGCATCCGGCTACCAGAAGCTGATGGAGTTCCTTCACGAAAAGCCCCAAATCGATCACGCATTGGAGCGTCTCTCTGAGTGGGAGGAGCTGACCCGTGAAGAGGTAGACAAAATTGGTGATTATCTGAAACGTGATCTGCGGGATGCAGCCCACTTCATTAATGATAATGGCAAGGAGCTCAAAGACTGGCTCAAGTTTGATCTGGATCTGGTTGAGGGGGCCATCGGTGACACCTTCTCTACAATGGTCGATGAGACCCGCCTAACACTCGACAAGATTGAACATGAGGCATCTCGCGTTGGTGAGTGGCATACCGGCGAGATTGTCGGTATCGGCACCTTTGAGTGCAAGAGCTGTGGCGAACTGCTCCATTTCCATAAACCTGGGCATATGCCTCCCTGTCCCAAGTGTCGGGGCACTAAATATCGTCGTATTACGACTCAAGATAGCGAATAAATTAGTCTGGCATCGTCAACCAAATTCAAAATCATTTAGAATGTTGCGATATTGAATTTGGAGTAAATAGATGTCCCAACAGAAGTTTGATTTGGCTGTGTCCCTCATGGATGCAGCCAACAGAGAAGATCCCAACATTGAAATAGCCGATGGTGAGGAGTGGCCCAAAGAGCTGCTCTATTCGCACCGTATGTCGGATATGCTTGAGCGTTACAAACCTGCGGCCGACGACGTGATAAAGCTGGCCATTCGTGGTCAACATATCCAGCGCTGGAAATCACCGCGTAGCGCCTACCCGATGAATCGACAGGGCTACCATCAATGGCGCACCAATCTCTATCAGTTCCATGCTGACGGTGTCGCTGAGCTGATGGCTCAGGCCGGTTTTGACCAAGAGGCTTTAGAACGTGCTAAAAAGGCGGTTGGTAAACGTGCCCTTAAGGCAAATGAAGATACCCAGCTTCTAGAGGATGTGGCAGGCATGGTCTTTATCGAACATTACATGTTGGCGTTCGCAGAGAAGCACCCTGAGTACGATGAGCAGAAGTGGGTCGATATCATCCGTAAAACCTGGAATAAACTCTCAGCAGATGCCCATCAGTTTGCGTTGGCCGGGAAAATCACCCTGCCTGAGCCGCTCATCCCTCTCATTCAAAAATCTATAGCCGAATAGTCTGCCAACCTCGATCGGGAAGGCTCATCAATGTTGGTGAGCTCTCCTGCTCTTTAATGGTTTGGTTTGTTACCGATTGAGTCATTAAATATTGATAAACTGCCTGCGCGCATCCAGCACCTTGGTGAGATAACGACGGGTTTCATCTCGTGGATGTTCGTCTCTCAATTTACGATAGACCTCTGCTGCCGACAGTTGGTTAATAATATCTGCCGCCCGGCTACGATCCTTTGAGAAAGTCTTGAAGACATTACCCGCTCCACCGTTATAGGCCGATATCGTTGCATATTCACGCTTAACCGGATCTTTTATCTTTGCCAGATAGCGGCTATCGACGATGTGCAGATAGGCGGTGCCCAGCTCAATGTTCTGACTACTGTTAAAAAGATACTCTTTACTGGGTGTGTGTTTATAACCCTTCACATATTCAAAGGCATCAATACCGGCAGTTGTTGGAACAATTTGCATCAACCCATAGGCGGGGGCGCTACTTACGGCAAATGGATTAAATGCACTTTCGGTCTTCATCACCGCATAGATCAGACTTTTGCTCACCCCATAACGTTTCGAGTATTGATCAACCTGTGATTTGTAGTTTTGTGCCTGACGGTTCTGATAATCACTCACCATCTTGAACTGCACAAAATGGACCTGCTCACTCCCCTTCTGAGTTTGAGTCGTTCTGGTTTTATAACGGTTTTTTATCAGATATTGGGCATAGCTTTCCGCTATTACAGGCTCATCTACCGAACGTCCCTTTTGATCTTCAACCAGGCCATGAAGGTAGGGCCTGCCGGTCAGCTTGATTGTTTTTGCCGAATAGAGATCTACTGCACGAGGATCGTCAGGTGTTAACAGTGTGGAGACGATAGCTCGTTGCAGGCTCTGAATACTCTGCTGCTGATCGAGCGTCTCAACGGTAATCAGACCTTTATCAAAATGGACGATTGCCCTGCTTTTATAGTTTTCGGTGTATTTAACATAGCGCTTATTGGATGGCGCAATCGCCTCACGCTTTCCCCAAACAATTCCCGCTTCGGCCAATAAATTGGTTAGCAATTTATTGGCAATAGATCTTGTGAAAACTTTTGCCTTATCGCCAATAAACGCATTGGGATCATCCGCTTTTGCCAGAGCCAGCATCTCATTAAAACTTTGACTTCCCACCTTTTTCTTCACACTGCTTTCAGCACTGCTCTTGGCAATCGACCTAAAAGTGCTCTTCGGATTTTTTGATGTTGCCAGGGTGATGGCATCATTTACCGAACAGCCGACAACCCCGGTGATCACCGTAATAATTAACAAATTTTTAAAGGCCGTTCTCCTCATATCAAAAAGATTACCCCTCCAGACTTTTGCTAACGATCTCATAGAGGTCTCGCGACAGTTGAACCTGCATCATTTTAACCAGCTCTGCCCGCATCATCTCTCGACGGCTAGCATCATACTGTTTCCACTGCGTCAGTGGGCGCACCATACGTGATGCCACCTGTGGATTCAGTTTATCCAGCTCCATGATGGTCTTGCTAAGGAAGCGGTAACCTGCACCATCCGTCTGATGGAAAGCGACAGGATTGCGCATGGCAAAACTGGCAATCAGACTGCGAACCCGATTGGGATTGTTCAGGGTAAAGTCACTGCTCTCACGTAGTTTTATAATCTCATCCAGTGCGCCTTCATGGGGAGCGGTGGCCTGAATCGCAAACCATTTGTCGAGAACCAAAGGATCATCGCTCCAGCGATCATAGAAGTGCTGCAGCACCTCCTCTCGATAACGGTTGTCCTGATGAACCAGATGGCTAAAGGCAGACATCGAGTCGGTCATATTGTTGGCGCTTTGGTATTGCTGCCAACAGAGTTCGATCCACTCATCACCATCCAGACGAGTCAGTAGGGCTAGGGCACGATTTTTTAATCTACGTTTAGCAACTGATGCCGTGTCAAATGAGTAGTCTCCACCATCTACATTCTTCTGGTAAATATCGAGAATCTGTTCCCGATTTTTTACAACAAGCTCCTGCTCAAAGGTGCGGATGCTCTCGTGTAATTTAAGGGGATCGACCTCATTAATCTGCTCGATGAGATAGAGAATATCTGGCAGGTTTAGCGCCTCGGCCTTAAGTGCTGAATCAATATCATTGTCCGCAATAATCTTCTGATAGGCCTCTGCAAAATCACCACTCACACGATCAGGACGACCATGATATCGATCCAGCAGAATCTTCTCAGCCAGTTTCTGTCCCGCATCCCAACGGTTAAAGCTATCGCTATCGTAGGCCATTAGATGAGCCAGCTCCTTAGAGGTCAGATCACTCTCTAGCAACACCGGTGCTGAGAAATTCTGGAGTAGTGATGGCACACATCCATCAGCAACATCATAGAGTTCTATGATCTGTTTAAACTGATCAGCAATGATTAGTCGTGACTGAGCTCCCTCATCATCTTTCGCCGTTTTCACGGCGACCGAGCGTCCCTCACTATCAAGTAGAGCTAGCTTGATAGGAATCGGTTGAGAGCTCTTTTCAGAGGCCGGCTGCTGAGGTGAATCAACCAGTTGTTGGCTAATAGTCAGTGTTAATTTCCTTGCGCTCTTATCGTAGTCACGCTTTACAGAAATATGCGGTGTACCGGCTTGACGATACCAGACCATAAACCAGCTCAAATCTGTATTGTTAGCATCCGCCAGGGCCTGCACCCAGTCATCACAGGTGACCGCCTGACCATCGTGACGTTCAAAATAGAGATCTGAACCCTTGCGGAATCCCTCAGCACCCAGGATGGTATGCAACATGCGGATCAGCTCTGCCCCCTTCTCATAGACGGTCAGCGTGTAGAAGTTATTGATCTCCACAAATGATTCAGGACGCACCGGATGGGCCATCGGACCTGCATCCTCAGCAAATTGATAGGTGCGCAACATGCGCACATCATCAATCCTTTTAACCGCGACGGAGTTCATGTCGCCACTGAACTGTTGATCTCGGAATACGGTCAATCCCTCTTTGAGACTCAGCTGAAACCAGTCACGACAGGTGACACGATTGCCCGACCAGTTATGGAAATATTCATGGGCAATCACCCCCTCAATTCCCTCAAAGTCAACATCTGTCGCCGTCTCTGGTTTGGCCAGCACATATTTGGAGTTGAAGACATTGAGCCCTTTATTCTCCATCGCCCCCATATTGAAGTCATTCACTGCCACAATCATATAGCGGTCGAGATCATACTCACGTCCGTAGACCTCTTCATCCCACTTCATCGCATTGATGAGTGACTGCATCGCATGCTCGCATTTATCTTCGTTACCCTTTTCGACATAGATCTCAAGATCAACCTTACGTCCACTCATGGTGGTAAATTGATCCGCAACCCTAATAAGTTCTCCTGCAACTAAGGCAAACAGGTATGAGGGTTTAGGATGGGGATCATGCCAGCGAGCCATACTGCGTCCATCATTCAGCATCCCTGTCTCTATGCAGTTACCGTTAGATAGAAGTACCGGATACTCTTTAGCTGCAATAATCGTAGTGGTAAAGATCGCCATGTTATCTGGACGGTCGATATAGTAGGTGATCTTTCTGAAACCCTCCGCCTCACATTGGGTACAGAAATTATTGCTCGAAATATAGAGCCCCTCAAGCGCACTATTCTGATCCGGTGCGATGGTCACCTCGGTCATCAATGTAAATTCAGCGGCTGTTTTGCTGATGGTGATCCCACTCTCATCGAGCAGGTAATCTGCTGCTGTCAGACTCTGACCATCAACTGCAATTGACTCTAACTTGAGATTCTCTCCAACCAGTCGCAACGGCTCTCCGTTGAAGTGGCGTGCACTGATCTTAAGCTCTGACCTGACTCGAGTAGCCGAAGGATCAAGTTCAAAGGTGAGCTCAACGGTCTCAATATTATAGGGATGAGGTTGGTAGTCTTTAAGGTAGATCGTTTCTGGGGTAGTCATATGAATGAACAAATTCTAAAGGAGATTAATAAGATGGGTTAGCTAAGATAGTTTCTCAATAGGGCCCAATCAAAATAGGGTCCTGGATCTGTTTTTCGTCCTGGAGCGATATCACTGTGGCCGACAATATGTTCAGCTTGAAGGTTGGTGTAGTGTGCAAGTAGAGATCTTAGAACTTTGAGCAGCATCTGATACTGGACAGGCTCAAAGGGATCGTCATCACTCCCCTCCAGCTCGATACCGATAGAAAAGTCATTACAACGTTCCCGCCCTTGATAGGATGAGACACCCGCATGCCATGCCCGCTTAAGTAGTGGCACAAACTGTATCAACTCTCCGCTGCGATTAATGAGCAGATGGGCCGAGACTTTGAGATCACAGATTTCGGCAAAATAGGGGTGCTCTGTGGCAGGCAACTGATTACAAAAAAACTTCTCAATCCAATCAGCACCATACTGCTGTGGTGGCAGACTGATGTTGTGTAGCACGATAAGGTCGAGTCCATCCTCTATCGAACCGACACAGCTACGCTCATCAAAGTTGGGAGAGGAGAGCTGGCGCGCTCCGGATACTACTCCCGCCTCATCAATATCAAACAGGCTATCCGATTTCAGTGGTTAGTCCCTTCAGAACCATATCGGTATGACTCACCACACCCACGATATTATGTTGAGCATCGAGTACCGGTGCACGAGAGAGTCCAAAACGATCAAACAGGCGAGCGCAGTAGCGAATATCCATCTCTGGATGCACGGTCATTACCGGTTTCGACATAATTTCGTAAACGTTGGTTCGCTCTGGCGATTTATCCACCGCTAGAACCTTCTTAGAGATATCTGAGATCAGTAACATCCCATACTCATCATTTTCATTGCGTTTGTTGATGATCAACGTCTTGGTCTCAACATGCTGCATCTCTTTAAGGGCGTCGGCAACTGTAGTCATACCATCGATCATGTCGACATTGCTCTTCATGACATCGCCTACTCGCACAAGTTTTCTATCACTCATATCTCATCCTCCACCATGGGGGTTAACTTTTTCACCTGACCGACGATACCCACGGCATCTTCGACATCTATTTGAAAGGCAATACCAGAGTCGGGAGCATCATCAAACTCCCCCACTTTAGATATCTTCTCCAAAATTTTACGACTCAAATGCTCCTCAACCAGAAACAGGATCATATCGCGCTGAGTTTCCAGGGTCAGACCAAAAAATGTCTTCGCCTTTTCCAACCCCTCGCCCCTCGCCTGGTTGAGTACCGTGCATCCCGTTGCGCCAGCTTCACGTGCCGCATCAAGAACCTCGTTGGTTTTTCCGTCCTGAACCAGGGCGATTAGAAGTTTAAAGTGCATTTCATTCTTCCTTCTGTTTACGAGCTGCGCGTTTGCTGGACCATTCACTCAGCTGTGCGTAACCCATGACCGTCATAATTGGAAAAAGGCTGGCAAAGGCGATCAAACCGAAGCCATCTAGTAGTGTACTGCGACCAGGAACGGTACTGGCCAGACCAAGACCGAGCGCCGTCACCAGCGGCACGGTAACTGTTGAGGTGGTCACCCCACCTGAATCATAGGCAAGCGCAATAATCATCTTGGGGGCATAAAAGGTCTGAATAATGACCACGACATACCCGGCGATAATGTAGTAATGGAGCGGTGTCCCTGAAACAATTCGATAGGTTCCAAGTGAAATACCCACCGCCACGCCAAGAGCAACCGCAGAGCGCAATCCCCACAGGCTGATACTGCCACCCGAGACCTCCTGTGCCTTAATCGCTACAGCGATCAGTGATGGCTCCGCAAGAGTGGTTGAGAATCCGATCGCAAAGGCGAAGATATAGACCCAGTAGTAATCATCCCAGCGCAGAACCCTGGAGACCTCGTCTCCCAGGATAAACAGCGGATCGGTTAGCTGGCTTGCCATCAGCTTTCCCATCGGGAAGAGCGCCTGTTCCAGTCCAATCAAAAATAGTGAAAGACCCATGAGTACATAGAAAAAGCCCTGAAGCACCCGGCGTAGATTTGGGATAGGTCGACGGATCACAAAGATCTGAAAACCAAAAATGATTACCGCAATCGGAATGACATCCGCCATGGTGGCGTAGGTGGTATCAGAGATGAGCTGTAGAAGATCTAGAAACGCCTCCATTAGACAATCATCCCGTAGGCCATCACGAAAATCATAGGGGTCAATGAGGCGAAGGCGATCAATCCGAAACCATCGGTCATCGGATTACGCCCACGAATACTGGAGGCGAGCCCCACACCAAGTGCGGTGACTAGCGGTACAGTAATGGTCGACGTGGTCACTCCGCCCGAGTCATAGGCGATACCGATAATCTCTTTGGGAGCAAAGGCGGTCATCACCACGACACCAATATAACCGCCGATAATCAGATACTGAATTGGCCATCCTTTAAGGATCCGCAACACACCTACCACAATGGCAAAGCCCACAGAGAGTGCGACGGTATAACGCAGTCCATCGGCATAACTCGACATTGAAGCATCGGTCGCTTCAATCATCCCGCCATTAGCAGCAACCTTGGCCGCCTCGGCAGAGACCGCTATCAATGCCGGTTCGGCAACGGTGGTTCCAAATCCGAGGGAGAACGCAAAGAGCAGCAACCAGAAAACACTCCCCTTCTTTGCGAAGGCAAAGGCCATGCTCTCACCGATCGGGAAGAGGCCCATCTCCAATCCCTGAATAAAGAATGTGAGGCCCAGCACCACCAGAACAAATCCGAGCATAATCTGCCCGAAATTGGGAATGGGCTGTTGCAGCACAATTAACTGAAAGAAACCGATGACAAGCACAATGGGTAGCAGGTCACGAATACTGCCGATGAGAGGCTGAAAATGTGGTGGAATCTGAATTTTCAATCGTTATCCCTTTTAGACTATGGGATAAATTACACGATTCTTGGGTTGCTGTTAACCTAAATCGCCACAATCGTAAAAAGTGTTACTTTTCATCCCAGACTCGCGTCATCCTGCCGTTTCTAGGATAATGCCCCGCAACAAACTTTTGGAGAAAAAAATGAGCGAACTGATTATTGAAGATCTCACCGTAGGTGAGGGTGATGAGGCAACCACTGGACAACGCATTACAGTCCACTACACAGGTACCCTGGAAGATGGCACCAAGTTTGATTCCAGCAAGGATCGTAACGACCCATTCGTATTTACCCTCGGTGTAGGTCAGGTCATTAAAGGCTGGGATGAGGGATTTTCCGGCATGAAGGTTGGTGGTAGTCGTAAACTGACCATTCCACCAGAGATGGGCTACGGTGCACGTGGTGCCGGTGGCGTCATCCCTCCCAATGCGACCCTCATCTTTGATGTAGAGCTACTGGCTGTCGGCTGAACCTCTCATTAAATTGAACAATCAAGTTCCACTTAGCCTCATTCAGTCTCAGGTTCAACGGGCACTGGATGAGGATATCGGTAGCGGCGATATCACTGCCGCGCTGATTCCAGAATCACAGCAGTCGGCTGCCACGGTGATCAGCCGTGATACCGCCACAATCTGTGGCTGTGACTGGTTTGACCAGGCGTTCTGGCTGCTTGATAAAAACATCAGCATCGATTGGCAGGTGAGCGATGGTGATCAGGTGGATCCCAACCAGAAACTCTGCCAGATTACCGGCCCCTCTCGCACTATTCTGAGTGCTGAAAGAACCGCGCTCAATTTCCTGCAGACCCTATCGGGGACTGCAACAACAACCCGAACATATGTAGATGCCCTTGCAGGTAGCGGCATCACCCTGCTTGATACTCGCAAGACGATTCCGGGGCTGCGTGATGCCCAGAAGTATGCTGTCACCTGCGGGGGTGGCAGCAACCATCGAATCGGTCTTTACGATGGGGTGCTTATAAAAGAGAACCACATTGCCGCCGCTGGCTCCATAACTCAGGCTGTCACATCCGCTAAGGAGAGCACCCCTGAAGGGATTGCCATTGAGGTGGAGGTTGAGAACTTTGATGAGGCACAAGAGGCGATTAACGCCGGTGCCGATATACTACTGCTCGACAATATGGCACTGGATACCATCTCTCAAATCGTTGCGTTTAATGGCAAAAGAGCAAAGCTGGAGATCTCCGGTGGCGTCGAGCTCGGTAGCATCGGTCGCTATTCAGACAGTGGCGTCGACTACATTTCCGTTGGAAGTCTCACCAAACAGCTCTCCCCTATCGATCTATCCATGCGTTTTTCATAAGTTTTGCGCACTGCAAACTTGCAAAAACCCACCCTTTTCGCATAAAGTTCCCCCCCTACCTCTGAGGGGCGCTGCAGCGAATCCATTTCGTCAGGCTCAGGGGCTTCAAATATTCAAACTGCGCTCATTCATCTTTTAACTAAGGAGTATGAGCGTGAGTACTGAATTCACCGATTATAAAGTTGCAGATATGTCTCTGGCCGAATGGGGTCACAAAGAGATCGCCATCGCCGAAACCGAAATGCCAGGCCTGATGGCGCTACGTGAAGAGTTTGGTGCCGACCAACCACTAAAGGGTGCCCGCATCATGGGCTCTCTACACATGACCATTCAGACCGCTGTACTGATTGAGACTCTGGTTGCTCTCGGTGCTGAGGTACGCTGGGTCTCTTGTAACATCTTCTCTACCCAGGATCATGCCGCTGCAGCAATTGCTGATCAGGGGATCCCTGTCTTCGCCTGGAAAGGTGAGACCATTGAGGAGTACTGGTGGTGTACCGAGCAGGCATTCAACTGGC
>JAPHSO010000094.1 GCA_026193675.1 Gammaproteobacteria bacterium
CTCTAATAGAATTGGAGATGATGCAGAGCTGCTCGCGATTGAGCATCTCAGGCAACAGGGGTTGAAACTTCTCGACAGAAATTACCACTCTCGTCGGGGCGAGATTGACATCATTATGGAGGATGCAGGTACACTCATCTTCATTGAGGTAAAATATCGACAATCAGAGCGATTTGGCGATGCAGCCGAGATGGTTACACCGCAAAAGCAGCAGAAGATAATTGCTACAGCTCTGTACTATTTACAGCAGCACAAACTAGATTGTGTCTGCCGTTTTGATGTCATCGCCATCACACCCAATAGCGGGATTGAATGGATAAAAAGTGCCTTTGAGGCCCATTGAATAAGCCATATGCTAACCAGAATAGAGCAACACTTTAATTCGAGTATCGAAACCAAACAGCGTAGCCTCAACGAGCTGGCGCCCAGCATCTTATCGGCAGCCGAGCTGTTTGGTCAGCGCCTACAGGCCGGCAACAAAGTGCTCAGTTGTGGTAATGGTGGTTCTGCCGGTGATGCCCAGCACTTTGCCTCTGAATTGGTGAATCGTTTCGAACGTGAACGCCCCAGTCTTCCGGCCATCTCTCTAACGACCGACACATCGACGCTCACATCGATCGCCAACGACTATGACTACAGTCAGGTCTTTGCCAAACCACTCAGCTCACTCGGTACTGGCGGAGATATCTTATTGGCCATCTCCACCAGTGGACAGTCTCATAATGTTGTCGAGGCGATAAAGGTGGCCCATGAGAAGGGGATCAAAGTCGTTGCCCTCACCGGTAAAAGCGGTGGCGAGATGGCAGCCAATCTCACTGCTGGTGATATTGAGATACGTGTCCCTTCTGACTCTACCGCACGAATCCAGGAGGTACATCTACTGGTCATTCACTGTCTCTGCGATTTGATTGATCAACAGCTCTTCGGCACAACCCCTTCTTAGAGAGCCATGTCTCTCACAACCTCCCAGCACAAGTCGCTCAGCAAACTCTTCCCTGCAGGGCGGCTATTCACTAAACCCGAGCAGTGTATCGCCTACAGCTATGACAATAGCCGCCTGCAACAGATTCCCGCAGCGGTTGTCCTTGCTCGAAGTGAAGCGGACATTACAGCAATTGTCGCCTGGTGTTATAGCAATGAAATCCCCCTCACCTGCCGTGGACGCGGCACCGGCACCACCGGTGCAGCAGTGCCCGAGGTGGGTGGAGTCGTTCTGTCCCTGGAGCAGATGGATCAAATTATCAGGGTCGACCCCGCGAATAGGGTGATCGTGGTCGAACCTGGGGTGACCAATCAGGCGGTGCAGGATGCAGCAGCCGAGCATGGTTTCTTTTGGCCTCCCGATCCAACCAGTAGCGCCTTCTGCAGTGTGGGTGGCAACCTGGGCTGCAATTCAGCAGGCCCCCGAGCAGTTAAATTTGGATCGGTACGCGAGAATACTCTGGGACTGCGAGCCGTTGATGGGACCGGGGCCATATTTTCCACCGGCTGTTACACCACCAAAGGGGTGGTCGGCTATGATCTAACTCGACTGCTAATTGGTGCCGAGGGAACCCTGGGAATCATCACCGAAGCCACACTTAAACTACAGCCGCTGCCAGATCAGAAACAGATGCTACGTCTGCTATTTGACTCAGTCCACACGGCGGCAGAGGCCGTTGCTGCGATTATGGCGCAACCGGTGATCCCCTATTCACTTGAACTGATGGATGGCAAGGCGATCAACATGATTCGTGACTACGCCAATCTCGAACTACCCGACAATGCCAAAGCACTTCTACTGGTTGAGGTCGATGGTGGCAGTGCCACGATTAATGATGCCGTTTCTGCCATAGAACGGGCCGCTACAAATAGTGGGCTGGTTGAGATATTTCATGCCCAAACTGATGAACAGCAGGCGCAACTATGGCGAACCCGAAAGGCACTTTCACCCGCTTTAAGAACGGTTGCTCCCAAAAAGATCAATGAAGATATTGTGGTTCCGGTTGCCTCAATTCCTCATCTAATTGAGCAACTTGAGCTGATCGAAACGCACCACGCCATACAGATAGTCACCTTTGGTCATGCCGGCAATGGCAACCTGCACGTTAACCTACTGATAGACCCCAACAATCCGGATCAAATGGTTTCGGCTGAAAAGGCGCTGGATGAGATCTTCAGGCTGACACTGAAACTCAATGGAACCCTGTCAGGGGAACATGGTGTTGGACGGGTAAAAAGAGAGCATGTGGCACGGGAGATAGACCCGGTTGCTCTTCGTTTGATGCAGGCGATTAAGGCACAGTTTGATCCCAAACATATCCTAAATCCATCAACTACGCTGCCTCTACACTCTGAGATTCAGAGTCGTTAGACGTTACTTTACAACGTGTAGCTTGGGACGATTCGGCTTAACCGGATCGTGTTTTTCTGGTGGTGGTGGCGGATCGTTATCATCACCACCATCCTCTTCACCAAACACCATTCCCTTGCCATTCTCACGTGCGTAGATCGCCAGAACGGACTGAGCAGGAGCGTAGACCCGCATCGACTTGCCACTAAAACGGGCATCCAGCTCAACCGCACTATCACCCAGAGTGAGATTCTCAACCGCACTCAAACTGATATTAAGGACAATCTTCCCCTTATCAACATACTGGGTTGGCACCACCACATTCTCATATTCAGCATCGACCAGAATATAGGGGGTCATGCCATTGTCCGAGATCCACTCATAGAGGGCTCGGATGAGATAGGGGCGGCTAGAGGTCATCAGGTTATGGGGTTTAAACTAAACCCTCATCTCCCCTTCAAGCTCAGTAAGACTCTCCTTAAAGGCTTCACGAGAGAAGATCTTCTCTGCATATTTAACCAGTGGATCTGCCTGCTTTGGAAGACTGATACCAAGCTCCTCAAGACGCCACAATAGTGGGGCCAGACTGCAGTCGATTAGCGAGAACTCTTCACTCATAAAATAGGGAAGCTGTTCAAAGGCAGGGCTAATTGCAATCAGGTTGTCACGCAACTCTTTGCGCGCCTTCTCAGCCTGCTTGGCTGTACCACTGGTGATCATGTTGAGGTGGCTGAAGAGATCGACCTCTATACGGTAGAGCATCAGGCGATTGGTTGCTCGCGAAACGGGATCAACCGGCATCAGTGGCGGATGAGGGAAACGCTCATCGATATACTCCATGATCACCTGTGAACCGTAAAGAACCAGGTCGCGATCAATCAGAGTAGGCAGTGAATTGTATGGATTTAGCTCAATCAGATCTTCGTTACGCTCATTTGGGGCAACGCTAACCATCTCAGCGTTAACTCCCTTCTCAGCCATAACCAGACGGATACGGTGACTATAGATATCGGTATCACCGGTAAACAGCAACATCATTGAACGACGGTTGGCAACAACACCCATTTAGGACAATCTCCAGAAGTATTAAATAAACAAGGGGGGCATATGCCCCCCTATTTGTTTGATGCCTTACGGCACCTTTGGCAATCCGACTATTGTATCACAGCAGTCAAGTCACCCTTTTAACGCCACTGTTAGTGGACGTCTCTCCAGAACTCTTTCTTCATCAGATAAGCGAGAACAAAGAAAACTGCAAGGAACAGCAGCACTTTCCAGCCCATCTGCTGACGCTTGAGCTGGATTGGCTCACCGACATAGACCAGGAAGTTGGTCAGGTCACGAGCAACCTGCTCATACTCTGCAGAGATGGGAGGCTCGTAACCGGTGACAACCATGTTTCCATGCCCATCATCCTGAGTGATCGCCTTTTTCAGACCGCCCTCAAGATCGACCAGGACATGAGGCATACCCACATCCTTAAATACGGCATTGTTGACGCCAAATGGACGTGAGTCATCCGCATAGAAAGTGGTGAAGTAGGTGTAGAGCCAATCAGCACCACGTGAACGTGCAGTGACCGATAGATCGGGTGGGGGATTACCAAACCACTTCTTGGCATCTGCCGAAGACATGGCGATGGTCATAGTATCACCCACCTTATCGCCAGCCAGCATCAGGTTCTCTTTCACCTGTGCATCGGTCAGCCCCAGATCAGCACCCATGCGATTGTAACGCTGGTATTGTGCCGAGTGACAGCTCAGGCAGTAGTTAACAAAGGTCTTAGCGCCACGCTGCAGTGAGGCCTGATCGGCAATATCAACATTGGCCTTTTCAAGGTGAACACCACCACCCGCTGCCATCGACAGCATCGGTAGTAGAGCCATAACAGAGGCAATAATTAGTTTTCTCATTTTGTAATCCTCTCAGGAACGGGCTTCGCTTCAACTGGACGAATAAACACAGGGACAGTCGCAAAGAAGAAGTGGAACACCAGCAGAATGGCTGCTGCAATCAACGAAGCGGTTACAGGTAAACCAATCACGGCAATCCAGTAGTATGCTAATAGAACAAACAATACTAGTGTTCCTACCGACCACAGCTTAGAGATAATGCCGTTGCTAAGCTTAGTGCTGCTATAGAGTGGCATAAACAGGAAGAAGCCAAAATAGAGTACCGTAGCAACCTGAGCTACCAGCGTCAGGATTGGAGAAGATGCAACCACTCCAAGATATCCTAGCAGTACAAATGAGATGACAAAAATGATGATCGATGCAGTGTACTTAGGACCTTTGTAGCGAATAGATTTCACTGGGCTACGATCGAGCCAGGGTAGTACAAAGAAGACCGCAATTGCGCCAAACATCACCAGTACACCTGGGAACTGCGAACCAAATAGTGGTGGAACTGCTCGCAGAATGGCGTAGAACGGAGTGAAGTACCAGACCGGAGCGATATGCTCAGGCGTCTTCAGCGGATTGGCCGGCTCAAAGTTGGGGTGCTCAATAAAGAATCCTCCCATCTCAGGCGCATAAAACATGATTGCCGCAAAGACAAAGGCGAAGCCGATAAAGGCGACCATATCTTTAACCACGATGTAGGGGAAGAATGCGATACCATCTTTAGGAATACCGTTCTCATCCTTGTTCTTCTTGATCTCAATACCCTCTGGATTGTTCGAACCAACGAAGTGGAGGGCAACGATGTGAACGAATACCAGCGCAGCCAGAATAAACGGCAACAGGAAGTGAAGTGCAAAGAAGCGGTTAAGGGTGGTATCGGAGATAACGAAGTCACCACGAATCCAGACTGAGAGCTCTTCACCCACGAAAGGTACGGCACTGAACAGGTTAACGATAACCTGCGCACCCCAGAATGACATCTGGCCCCAAGGGAGCAGATAACCCATAAAGGCAGTCGCCATCATCGCCAGGTAGATCACCACACCGATAATCCACAGCAGTTCACGAGGACGCTGGTATGAGCCGTAGATGAGACCACGGAACATATGAATGTAGATCACAATGAAAAATGCTGACGCACCCGTTGAGTGCATATAGCGCAGCAACCAGCCCCAGTCGACATCACGCATGATGTACTCGACAGAACCAAATGCCATCGCAGCATCAGGCTTATAGCTCATCGCCAGCCAGACACCGGTCACAATCTGCAGAACCAGAACGATCATGGCGATAAAGCCAAAGAAATACATAAAGTTGAAGTTCTTTGGTGCGTAGTACTTGGAGATGTGTTTCTCCCAAGTCTCAGTTGCAGGGAAACGCTCGTCAACCCAGCCCATCAAATTATTTAACATGCCCATGATTATGCTGCTCCTTTATCTGAGCCGATGAGAATCTGGCTGTCACTGAGATACATATAAGGCGGAACCTCAAGATTACTTGGTGCAGGCACTCCAGAATAGACGCGACCAGCTAAGTCAAACTTAGAACCGTGACATGGGCAGAAGAAACCGCCTTTCCAGTCATCACCACCAAGGTCCGCAGCACCAATGTCTGGACGATAGGTAGGAGAACAACCGAGGTGGGTACAGATACCGACGAGAACTGAATATTCTGGCTTGATTGAGCGTGCCGGATTCTTGGCATATTCTGGCTGCTGCTGCATGTCAGACGCTGGGTCGGTCAACACGCCATCCAGTGAAGGCAAATCAGCAAGGTTCTGCTCTGTACGGCGAACAATCCAGACCGGCTTACCACGCCACTCGACAGTCAACATCTGTCCCGGCTCAAGCTTGCTCACATCGGCCTCAACAGGTGCACCTGCTGCTCGAGCTCGAGCACTAGGATTCCACGACAATACAAAAGGAACCGCAACATAACCAACACCTACTGCACCCACAACAGTGGTGGCAGCTGTCAGGAAACGCCTGCGTCCCTTATCTACGCCTTCATTACTCATTCAGTTTCTCCAAAAGGTTGGGCCCCTGTTAAAGCTCCCAACGAAAAACGACCACCCACTCTCGCAGGCCTTTAGTTCTCTACCAGATTGTGTATTTAGAAAATTAGAAGATACTAAATACATAAGAATTCCGGGCCGGTATTTTCGTCTAAACCCCCCCTTCAGGTCAAGGTGATGAGGACTATTTATGCCAAGAATATCCCGACGCAGAGACTCAGGTATGGTACATTTTCGAGACATTTTGTGGGCCTGTTTCGAGTCCACGAACGGATAAACGCTCCGATATGGGTATATTTCACACCCTATTTATCAAGTTGCTGTTGAATTCCCATATTGAAATAATGGCCGCTATTAATCACACCCAATTCAATTAAGCGTATGAAATCTAAAGAAAAACGTCACGGTCTGACACTGGTACACACCGGCGAGGGTAAAGGAAAATCTTCCAGCGCATTCGGTATGGTATTTCGCGCCGCCGGATGGGATATGAAAGTCTGCGTGATTCAGTTCATTAAAGGCAGGTGGAAAACCGGCGAAGAGCGAGCGGCCAGCCGATTCGATAACATTGAGTGGCATGCTCTGGGGGACGGCTTCACCTGGAATACTGAAAATCCAGAACAGGATCTGGCGACCAGTCGTGAAATTTGGGAGCTCTGTAAAGAGAAGATCCGCTCTGAACAGTACGATCTGGTGGTGCTCGATGAGATCAACTACTGCTGTGGATATGGCTGGCTCAGTGGCACAGAGATCGCACAATTCATTCGTGAAGAGAAACCGGCCTGGATGCATCTGGTGCTGACGGGACGCAACGCCGCTGAAGAGGTGATCGAAATTGCCGATACCGTCACCGAGATGCGCCCCATCAAGCACGCCTTTGAGCAGGGGCTAAAGGCGGAACAGGGTGTCGAGTTCTAAGTTGCAGCCTCTTTAAGCTTGGTCCTATTCGGATATATTGATATCACGCCCCGATGAGAGAACCGCCTGAGTGCGATCCCGCATAAACAGCTGGTAGTCGTTGTTATAACGCTCATAGCCCCTCTCTCCTACGTAGCGCATATTCTCCTGGAAGTGGTAGCTGTAGAGCATGCCGTCGATACGTCTAATCTCTTTGCCTCGATCAAACATCACAATACCGGGGCGATAACTGATCCCCAGCTTTTCTGCATAGGCCCTGGCCGTAGTCTTATTGCCCTCCACATCGACAATAGGCGTATCTGAACCGGCATCAAGTCGGACAAAGGTGAAATTCTCCAGCACTTTAGCGGTCTCTGGCTGACTCAAATTTCCATCATGCAGTGCATTACAGGCATCGGCACACCACTGGTCTTCAAATAGCAGCGCTAGCGGTTTGTCGGCAACCGACTTTAAATTGGTGATCGCTTTTAGCTGCGGATGCTCGCGCAGTTGATAACGCTTCGCAGGTTTTTGTCTCTCAATATACTGTGCAAGCGTGCTCCTTTGGTAGGCCTTGCTCTGCAC
>JAPHSO010000040.1 GCA_026193675.1 Gammaproteobacteria bacterium
CGCCGAGCAGGTAAACGCCTTTCCTGAGGTCGCCCACAACTACGCTCGTGAACACACCCTGAATATGTGGTTTGTATTGGCTACAGAACGTCCCGAAAGGGTCGCTGAGGTGATCGATGAGATTGAGATTCAGACAGGGCTCTATGTCTATAACATGCCCAAGCAGCAGGAGTTCTTCATTGGACTCAAGTTTGAGGTCTAATCTTTGTGAACTCATTGACAGCCGTAACAGATCTCTCGTCAATGATTGATGCGGTTGACCGTCAAATTATTGAGGCGACCCAGGGTGGATTACCGTTAGTGCCTGAGCCCTACCATACTGTCGCCAGTGAGATCGGCATCGCTCCTGAGGAGCTGATGCAGCGTATGCAGCGCATGCTAGATAGTGGCGTGATTCGGCGTATTGGTCTGGTGCCCAACCACTACACACTGGGATACAAGGCCAACGGTATGACCGTTTGGGATCTGCCCGATGAAAAAATCGGAGAGCTTGGTGAAAAGATAGGCGGTCTCGATTATGTGAGTCACTGTTATCAGCGACCAAGACATCAACCTTTATGGAACTACAACCTGTTTGCGATGGTCCATGGTAGAGATAGAAGCGAAGTCTCTGAGAAGGTTGAACAGATAGCCAAATTATTAGGTGATAATGATAGAGGGCATGAGATCCTCTACAGCTCACGAATTCTCAAAAAGACCGGGCTTAGAATATAGGTTTGGATAATTAGTAAGCTTTAGAGCTACTGAAACATGAGAGTTCAGAACTCGGGGAATTAAAATATGTTTCGTCTCAACAGATACATGAAAGCATTAGTTGAGCTTTCAGAAAAAGGGGTAACGGTTGGCCGTACCAGTCCAGCAAATTTGCCTGGGCCGGTCGTTATCTGGAATTTGATCCGCCGTTGCAATCTCACCTGCAAGCATTGCTACTCGATTTCTGCAGATACCGACTTTAAGGGAGAGCTCTCGACAGAAGAGGTCTTCAATGTGATGGATGACCTTAAGGCCTTCCATGTTCCGGTATTGATCCTATCTGGAGGCGAGCCGTTACTACGACCCGATATCTTTGAAATATCAAAGCGTTCGAAAGAGATGGGTTTCTATACCAGTCTCTCAACCAATGGCACTCTGATTGGTCCTGAAAATATTGAGCAGATAGCCGAAATTGGTTACGACTATGTCGGCATCAGTATTGATGGTATGCGCCATACCCATGATGAATTCCGGCGCAAAGAGGGCTCCTTTGATGCGGCAATGTCTGGAATTCGTCAATGTCTTGATCATGGTATTAAGGTGGGAATGCGCTTTACCCTGACTCAGGATAACGCCGAAGATCTCCCTGCACTGCTACAGATGATGGATGAAGAGGGTATCGATAAGTTTTACCTGTCGCACCTCAACTATGCCGGTCGTGGTAACAAAAACCGTAAAGATGATGCCCATCACAGGCTGACGCGTCAGGCGATGGAGATTCTCTTTGAAAACTGTCTGGCAGACATCCGCGAGGGTAAGAATCGTGAGTATGTGACCGGTAATAACGATGCTGATGGTGTCTACCTGCTGCATTGGGCCCGGCACCATTTTCCAGAACATGTTGAGGCGCTGCAGGCTGTACTGGAGCAGTGGGGTGGTAACTCTACCGGTGTTAATGTCTCCAATATCGATAATCTTGGCAATGTCCATCCAGACACTATGTGGTGGAACTATGACCTTGGTAATGTGCGTGAACGTCCATTCTCTGAGATATGGCACGACACAACTGATCCACTGATGGCTGGTCTTAAACAGCGTCCTCGTCCAGTGACAGGACGATGTGGTAGTTGTGACTATCTTAAAATCTGTAACGGCAACACCCGTGTTCGGGCATTTCAGGTATCTCAGGATTACTGGGGTGAAGATCCCGGCTGTTACCTGACCGATAGTGAGATCCATATTCCGAAATCCTCGTTTGGAAACGTAGCAACCTGCTAAAATAGATCCCCCAACAGAATCTTTTCCAGACAGATAAGGTAAATATTGAGTGACGAAAATTTCGAAGGTGAAGGGCCTAACTGTTCTATGGGGCACACTATTACTTGGCTCATCCTTTTTTGTTAACAGTGCCTTTGGGGCTGCTGCTAAAGCGACCTCAAGTGACTCTCTAATTCTTTTCCAGCAACATTGTGCGGTCTGCCATGGTGAAGATCGTCTCGGAGGCATGGGTCCAGCGCTTCTTCCAGAAAATCTGAAACGCTTCCGTAAAAAGGCGGCTATTGATGTCATCACCAATGGTCGTGCAGCAACCCAAATGCAGGGGTTCAAGCAGTTACTCAAACCTGAACAGATCCAGTCACTAGCCGACTATATCTATACGCCGCTAACTGAAGTTCCAACCTGGGACAGGACGGCCATTGAGAAGAGTCGTATTGTTCATAACCCAATGAGCACTCTTCCCAAAGAGCCAACCTTTAAGGCGGATATGCTCAACCTGTTTGTGGTTGTAGAGTTGGGTGACCATCACTTTACGCTGCTTGATGGTGACAGCTTTGAACCTATTGGCCGTTTTCCGACCCGTTTTGCATTGCATGGTGGCCCCAAGTATTCACCTGATGGCCGTTATGTCTACTTCACCTCACGTGACGGCTGGATCAGCAAGTTCGATATCTATAGTCAGAAATATGTGGCAGAGATTCGTGCAGGAATTAATGCCCGAAACTCAGCCGTCTCAGCAGATGGACGCTACGTGATGGTTGCCAACTACCTGCCGCATACCTTGGTGATGCTCGATGCTGAAGAGCTAAAACCACTCAAAATATTTGATGTTAAAGATGCCGATGGTGTTAGCTCACGAGTTAGTGCGGTCTATACCGCCAAGCCTAGAGATAGTTTTATTGCGGCGCTAAAGGATGTTCCTGAGGTGTGGGAAATCAGCTATGCCGATGACCCACTACCAGGATTCTCAGGCTGGGAACATGACTACAATCCTGTATCGGGCGATCTGGTCAAGCCGCCACCATTTCCACTCAAGCGGGTAAAGGTCAACAGCTACCTGGATGACTTTTTCTTTAATCAGGAGTATGACCTGTTGATCGGCTCATCCCGTGAAGGGCAGGGGATGGTGTTATCGATGGATGTGAGAAAGGTGATTCATACGCTCGACATTCCTGGTATGCCTCATCTAGGTTCAGGGATCAGCTGGCAGAGAGATGGTCGTACCGTGATGGCGACACCCAATATCAAAGAGGGGCTGGTGACCATTATCGATATGGACTCGTGGGAGGTGATCAAAAAGATTAAAACCCTGGGGCCAGGCTTCTTTATGCGTAGTCATGAAAATAGTAGATATGCCTGGGTTGATGTCTTTTTTGGCCCGAATCGCAATGCAGTGCATGTGATCGACAAGCAGAGCCTGGAGATTGTGAAAACCCTACGCCCGGTCGAGAATAAAACTGCAGCTCACATAGAGTTCACCCGTGATGGCAAATATGCGCTGCTCAGTATCTGGGATATGGATGGAGCATTGATTGTTTATGATGCAGAGACACTGGAAGAGGTGAAGCGAATCCCTATGTCGAAACCTTCAGGAAAATACAACGTTTGGAACAAAACGCGTCTCTCAGCCGGCACTAGCCACTAGTCGCAACCTTAATTAGTGCTGAGGGATATTGACGTACTCTCTTAAAGAGTCGGTATCGTGAATCACAATCGATTGACCATGGACGGTCACAAGTCCCTCTTTATGCAGCTTTGAAAAGAGCCGGGAGAGAGTTTCAGGTTTAATCGATAACCTTGACGCGAGCAGGTTTTTGCTAACTGTCAGGTGGATTTCACTCGAACCATCAGCCAACTGCAACAGATAGGCACCCAGGCGGGTCATTGCGGTGGAGAGAGTGAGCTGATCGATCTCATCAACATGACCATGAAGTCGACGACTGAGGATTGAGAGCAGACGGAAACAGGTCTCTGGCGAATCTCGCAGTAGATCCTTAAAGGTCGCGCCATCAAAGCCGATCACTTTGCTCTCCTCGACAGACTCAGCGTTAACCGGATAACTAGACTCATCCATAAACATCACCGCCTCGGCAAAGGTTTTTCCGGGCTGAACCAGTTCAATCACCTTCTCACAACCATCAGATGAGGTACGGCTCAGTTTGATCTGTCCGTGGCACAACCAATAGAATTTTTGGGCGCTATCACCGGTACTAAAGAGGCGATCGCCAGCCTTAAGGTTGATACATTTGGAGGAGGCAAGCACCTTTTCTCTTTGATCTTGAAGTAGTCCACTAAAGAGGTGGATTCTGGAGACTATTCCTGCTGGACCTGTACAACGACTCATGGAAAATTATATATGCTATTGTTTTAAATAGTATCTATTGAAAATCATCAGTTGGGCATTGTGCAGGGTTCTGCAGAGATAAGCAATACTTACAAAATGAGTAGGGAATACCCTGAAAAAGGTGGCTCTTTCTTGCGACATTCTACAAATAGGTTATGCTCAATATAACTTAATGGTTAGGTAGGTCTCTTATGTACTGTTTAAAATATCTTAAACTAATTTTATTGCTTCCTATGATGCTTGTAACAACCAGCGGCGTGACGGAAGAGGATAGAGGGGTTAACCTCACCAAACCACCTTCATCTATTGAACAGTGGTACAAACCGGCTAATAAACGTCAGGTATGGCTCCACACCATGTTCCGTCTACGTCGTGAGATGCAGGCGATGGGAGAGTATGCCGCATATAAAGACCAGCCGAGATTGCTTGATTGGAGTGAGAAGTTTGTCAAAGACTACAAAAGCATCGGTACGATGGTGCCTGAGTGGAAAGATGAGCTAGAGAACGAATGGGCTGATCGTCTACTGATTGCCGCAAAAGCGGGAGACTTTGAAGGGGTGGGGGCTGCCCAACGCAAGATAGGCAAATCGTGTGGTGGTTGTCACAAAGAGTACCGTGCCGTAACTGCGGTACTCCATCGTGGCCCTAACTTTAGTGAAGTGATGATAGAAGATGGCGAAACGATGGAAGAGCGCAGTTTTAAACAGAGCATGGAGGGACTGAGCACTGCGATGAATCGTATCAAGATCGCCATCACCGATAACCGTTTTGATGTGGCAACTAAGTCACATGAACTGATGAGCCAACGCCTTGAAGATCTATCAGGTAGCTGTGGTGCCTGCCATCAAACAGACCGTCAAAAGGATTATCTGATGGGGGAAAAGAATATGGCCAAGGTACAAAATCTGGGTGAGCTGATCGAGGCCAAGGATGTTAAAGAGGCACAGAAAAGCTTGGGCTCAGTGGCTGTTGAGATATGTGCCACCTGTCACTCGATTCACCGTACGCTTGCAGACCTTAGAGAATTTATCGACAAGTAGCAGGGTCGGATAATAGAGGGCTCAACGCCTAACTTAAAACGCAAGATGTTTACGAAATCTTTCTGTGAAGACTTGATCTGACAGTCAATGTCAGTGGGATAGGAATATATTTCAGCTTTCGGTCAGGTAGCGGACTTTCAACTTGAAAATTTACTATGACCGTTAAAACGTCAATAGGATTGGAATTGTAAGTCTAAGTCTCCTGCCCCTGATCACTGTTATATTCTGATGAATCCGGAATCATTTACAAGTTGAGAGCAAATTTTTGCCTGGTTGGTTTGCTTGCTGACCAGACCGTGGCATGTCCTACTTTTCTTCCTGGGTAGGGTTTTTTGCTGTAACTGTGAAGATGTATACCCGCTTCTGAGAGTAGTTGGGATGTATCAGGTATGGTGCCGATGAGGTTCACCATAGTGGCATATCCCTTGGCCTTTGTACTACCAAGCGGTAGTCCTAGGACCGCTCGTAGGTGGTTCTCAAATTGACTTGTAACTGCCCCCTCGATTGTCCAGTGCCCCGAGTTGTGCACGCGTGGAGCCATTTCGTTGGCCAGAAGTTTATCGCCAGTGTCAAAAAGCTCAAGCGCCATTACGCCCACGTAGTCGAGTTTTTCCATGATACGCCTTGCATAATCCTCTGCCTGCGACTGCTCTGGATCGTCAGGAAGGCTGTGCGCGGTGTGCAGGATGCCATCGCGATGATGATTCTCCGAGAGTGGATAGAAACGCATCTCACCGTCACGCCCACGCACACTGATAACCGATATCTCTCGCCGGAAGTTGGCAAATCCCTCCAGAATGAGAGGGGCATCACCCAGTTGATTCCATGCGGACTCCAGATCATCACTGTGACGTAACACAAACTGTCCCTTGCCATCGTAGCCCATGGTTCGGGTCTTGAGTATCGCCGGAAGACCTATGGATCTAACCGCATCTTGCAACTCATCGAAGGAGCCGACAGGGGCGAAGGGAACGGTCGAGATCCCCAGATCTTGAAACACTCTTTTCTCATGTATGCGATCACGGGCCGTCGCGAGCGCCTGTGCTGCCGGGTAGACATCAACTTTATCAGCAAGAAAGGTGATGGCGGACTCCGGCACATTCTCAAATTCATAGGTCACCACATCGGCTTTATCAGCCATAGTGCTCAGCAACTCGGTGTTGTCATAGTGGCCGCACAGGTGTTCACCGAGTGGTGCGGCGCAGGCATCCTCGGCAGGATCGAGGAAAATAAAACGCATACCCAACGGGATACCCGCCAGTGCCATCATCCTGGCCAGCTGGCCGCCGCCGACGATACCGATGATCATGCCTCAATCCTCGGGTCTGGATTGGCAAGTACGGCCTCGGTTTGTTTGCGGCGAAACTCATCCAGTGCATGACGAACCTTCTTGTCATGATTGGCCACAATTCCTGCTGCCAGCAGTGCGGCGTTGATGGCACCTGCGCGTCCGATGGCAAGCGTACCGACAGGAATGCCGGCAGGCATCTGCACGATTGAGAGCAGGGAATCCATACCATTCAGGGCCTTCGATTGAACCGGTATACCGAGTACCGGTACAGCGGTTTTCGCGGCCACCATACCCGGAAGATGGGCTGCGCCACCAGCGCCTGCAATGATCACTTCCAGACCTCTTTCTGAAGCCATCTCCGCATAGTTGAAGAGTTTGTCGGGTGTGCGGTGTGCAGAGACGACAGCGACCTCGTGTTCGACACCGAGGCTCTCCAGAGTCTCTGCCGCATGTTGCATCGTCTCCCAATCAGAGGTCGAACCCATGATAACGCCCACCCGCGGTGATTTTTCGGTTTGTGGATTCATTGATGTTGCCTTACTAATATTAAATTTCAGATTAAACAGGGGTTTTATGCACTTTTCCTGATGGCTGTAACACTTCCAGGGGTTGTGCCGACACCTTCAACTGCACGGTAGTCAATGCTGATACGGTCGCCTGCGATGGGGCGAAACAGGCTGTCAGCAAAAGCGATGTGATCCGGGTGTTCACGATAGCTGTCGATCACGGCAGGATGGCAGAAGCGCACCAGCCAGCTGAAGCGATAATGCGCTCCTTCCTGTATAGCCTCTCCGGTGAATACCTCCCGGACGCCTGGAATTTGGGAAAGCGTCTGACGCCCTGTTGCCATCATTGTATGCACAGCGTCATCGCTCGCACCGGCGTTGTAAATGATAAGGTGCTCGACTGCATCCCAGGGAGTGCAATGTTGCAACAGTTCATCGGCTCGTCCGGCTGCCCCCCACTGATGCATACAGCGCTCGCACTCATCGGCTATAGCATCTGCTGCTCCTGCGACAAGCGCGGTGTAACCCTGTCCGCCATCCTGTCTGTTCTGTTGAATGCGGTTACCTGCGGCATCTGCCAGTGCGGTGTAGTAATTGATCTTGCTGATGCCGTTGGCAATTAGCCTGCTGTACTGTTCATCGGCAAGGCCGGTACCACCGTGAAGCACCAGTGGTATGCCCAACGCCTCGTTGATTTCCTGCAGGCGGGTATAGTTGAGTTTGGGATTCCCCTTCATCCGCCCATGCACCGTACCGATGGAGACGGCGAGAAAGTCGACGCCGGTAAGCTGTGCATACTCTTTGGCCTCGGATACAGTGGTGTAGACCAACTCACCAGGATGGCGCTCCGCATCCTCCCCCTCGACACCGGGAACATAGCCCAGTTCGCCCTCAACCGGCACACCGCAGCCGTGAGCCATTTCGGTCACCTTGCGAGTCAATTCCACATTATTGTTGAAGGGGTGGTGTGAAGCGTCGACCATCACACCATTACATCCGAGCTTAATCGCTCGTACAGCCGAATCGAGGCTCAGACCATGATCCAGCTGTATGGCAACCGGCACGGTGGCGCTCTTCGCCGCAGCCTCTACTGCGGGCATAAGCAGATCGAAATCAAAATAGTCAAAGTGTGACTCGGCCAATGACAGGATTACAGGGGACCGGCTACGTTCTGCTGCAGCAATGATCCCGCTGACAAAGTCGAGACTGACCACATCGAACGATCCCACAGCATAACCTTGCCGATAGGCATGGATAAGCATCTCTTTCATTGTTACGACTGGCATCGTTAATCACCTCATGATTGGGTTGGCTGATTAAATCCAAACAGAGCAGGGTAGCGCTAATATGTTATTGAAAAAAGTGGAGTGGGATTAGCCACACTCTATCCTTGTTACCAAGCTATTCATCGCTATTCATGAATCCCAGTAGATGTAGCAGACTGGTGAACAGATTGAAGATGGAGACATAGAGGGTCACGGTCGCCATGATGTAGTTAGTTTCACCGCCATGGATAATGTTACTGGTCTCGTACAGGATCAGGCCTGCCATGAGTAGCACAAACATGGAAGAAACCGCCAGAGACAATGCCGGCATCTCAAAAAAGACCGCACCAAGACCGGCGAAGAAAGCCACCAAAATTCCTACCATCAAGAAGCCACCCATAAAACTGAAGTCCTTACGACTAACAAGCGCATAGCCCGACAATCCAAGGAAAATGGCACCGGTGGCCCCCATGGCTGTCATCACTATCTCACCGCCATTCGGCATATTCAGATAGCTGTTGAGGATTGGCCCCAGGGTGTATCCCATGAAACCGGTGAGGACAAATACGAAGATGAGCCCCATACTGCTGTTGCGAAATTTGGTCGTGGCGAATAGCAAACCAAAGTAACCACCGAGAGTCAGTAACAGGCCCGGATGGGGTAGGTTTAATGTCATAGAAACACCCGCTACTATGGCACTAAATAGCAGTGTCATGGAGAGTAACGAATAGGTGTTACGGATCACACTGTTGCTGGCAAGAACGGAGGTCTCTGTACGGGATAGCGTATTGCCTATTGATGTATTCATGATGATTGTCTCTGATCAGGTCAATTAATAAACTTCAGCTGAATTTGTTTCGTATTGTTCAGCTCTGTTTTGTTCTGTTAGTGAGGCTAGATCGTGAAATCCGGCTGTGCGACTGTTGTCACGCTGACGAGCGAGACGGCGTCCAACCGTACGGCTAGCGCGATCCGTTGCTCGGTCTATTGCTGCATACATATCTACCTCGGTATCTTCGATCACCACGTCAGTTAACTGCGGCATTATCACTTGAATATGACAGCATTTATCTTTACCGCCGCGTGGGCCATTGATATCTGAAAGTCGTACCATTACGCGCTGGATATATTCATCCCTGGTACTCAGAGCAAAAGCGAGGCGTCTTTCGATATGGCCGCGTAAGGCATTCGTCAACGAAAAATTACGTGCTTGAATATCGATTTGCATCTTTGTCTCCATAATTTCTATCTGCTAGAAGTTGAAATTAAGATAGGCCCATTTGAATCTAAGGAATAGTCGATTATAATTGCTGCAATATTCGTATTTAACGAAGTATCATTAATCGATGATTAACTATAAACACCTTCACTATTTCTGGGTGGTCGCAAAAGAGGGCGGTATCGCCCGCGCCAGCGAACACCTTCATTTAACCCCCCAGACCATCAGCGGACAACTCAGCCTACTGGAAGATAATTTGGGCGAAGCACTGTTCAATCGAGTCGGGAGAAATCTAGAATTAACGGAGACCGGCCGACTTGCTTTGAGTTATGCCGATGAGATTTTTACGTTGGGTGGCGAGCTAGAAGAGGTGGTGCGAAATCTTCCGAGCGGAAGACCAATGGTATTTAAGGTGGGGGTTACAGATGTGGTTCCAAAATCTATTGCCTATCGCCTGTTAGCCCCGGCACTGCAACTACCAGAATCGGTGCGGATTGTCTGCCGGGAAAACAATATAGATTCTCTCTTGGCCGAGTTGGCCCTACATCGAATTGATCTTGTTATTGCGGATAGCCCTATTCCACAAAGTGTAAACGTGCGCGGATTTAACCACCAACTGGGTGAGTGTGGCATCAGTTTTTTTGCAGCACCTGACTTGGCAAAAACATTAATTAAAGATTTCCCGCAGAGCCTCAACGGTGCTCCTATGCTGTTACCAGGTGAAATGACTGTGGCACAAAGTCGACTTTTAAAGTGGTTTGACAATCTCCACATTCATCCACATATTGTTGGTGAATTCGATGACAGCGCTTTGATGAAAGCCTTCGGTCAGGCTGGGACAGGAGTGTTTATCGCGCCCACGCCAATTGCAGCAGAGGTGGAAAAACAGTATGGGGTGGTTGTTATCGGACAGACTAATGAGGTGCGTGAACAATTCTATGCCATATCTGTAGAGCGAAAAATTTCTCACCCCGCAGTAGCGGCAATCACCGAGACGGCCAGAGAATGGTTATTTAATGATCTCCCACAGCAGCCAAAACAAAAAAGTAGCAGGAAAAAAAGATGAACCAACAAGTTAAAGTATCAGCAGCGTCTGCGAGGAAAGGTATATTTCACTCGCCGTGGGAGAAGTCATTTGACAAGATAGTGACCCCTTTTGAAGAGTTTATTCATCAGGAAACTACCAGTGGTTTACTGTTGATGGGAATGGCCATACTCGCGCTGATACTGGCTAATGGACCACTGGCTTCCGCCTACGCTCACTTTATGCATACCCCCGTCAGTATCGGTGCTGGCAGCTGGGTGCTGGAAATGAGCCTGCACCACTGGATCAATGATGGCCTGATGACCCTGTTTTTCTTTGTCGTCGGTCTGGAGCTGAAACGAGAAATACTGGTCGGTGAACTGGCAAATCTACGCAATGCGGTGCTGCCGATCGGTGCCGCCATTGGAGGCATGGTAGTACCTGCATTGATATATTTTTCGATCAATCCGGATGGTGATGCCGCCCTCGGTTGGGGTATTCCCATGGCGACAGATATTGCATTTGCCATCGGTGCATTAGTTTTACTGGCGGGTCGTGTGCCGAAGGCCTTGATTACCTTTCTGGTTGCTCTAGCGATTGTGGATGATCTGGGGGCAGTAATCGTTATTGCCGTATTCTACACCGACACCATAGCATTCGGTCCACTGACTGCAGCGATTGGGCTTTTTGTTTTACTGCTAGCTTTCAATCTGAGCGGTATCCGCAAAACCACCCCCTATTTAATCGTTGCTGCACTATTGTGGTATGCATTGATGCAATCAGGTGTACATGCCACTCTGGCCGGTATTCTGGGTGCTCTGTCTGTACCGGCAATACCAAAGTATAAGCCCGAGCTTTTCAGTGCACACGTTAAGGAGCTGATGCAGCGCTTTGATGCCAGTCATCAACCGGGCAAGAGCATCATGACCAATGACGAACTGCGCGCCGTGGTGCAGACCCTGGAAAATGGGGTGCACAGTGTCGAGGCCCCACTGCAAAGGTTAGAGCATGCCTGGCACCTACCGGTGGCTTATATGGTGATTCCAATCTTCGCTCTGGCCAACGCAGGTATTCCTCTGGCACTCGATTCACTGGGCGAGACATTGACCCATCCCGTTATGCTCGGTGTATCGTTGGGGCTGGTTCTGGGCAAGTTCATTGGTATCACAGGTGTCAGTTGGTTGTTGCTGAAACTAAAGGTGGCGGTGTTACCAAAAGAGACTCGTTTCACTCAGATCGCCGGTGTGTCACTACTGGCTGGAATTGGATTCACCATGTCCATATTTGTTGCTGAGCTTGGTTTTGCTGGTCAACCAGAATATCTGTTAATGGCCAAGACGGGGATTCTTGCTGCTTCCTTGCTGACGGGTGTAGCGGGTTTCGTTTGGCTCTACCTGGTTAGTAAACCGATAGAAGTTAAACACTAGAGCAATAATAGAAATCCATATCTATCAGACTGTTTTCATCAGACTTAGTTATTAACTTCAACATGATCGGCAAACCCGGTGCCTGCTTCAGTATAGATATTGAACACAGCAGTTGCTCCTGATTGACGTAATCGTATCTCCTCATCCGGATATCTTGCCGTTGCGGCAATACGTCCGGGGAAAGATATTCCCCGTAGTTGCGCCAGAGCATCAAGATTAGCCTCAAGATTTGGTAACGCCAACATGACAAGCTTGATACTGTGATCTCGCTCTATTTTGTCCCAAAAGTCGGCATCGCTGGGGTCACCATGCAGCGCTTTTCGCCCCGCTGCCTGGTGTTTTTTAATCAACTCGGCATCAAAGTCGATACCGACCACGGTATCACCATGAAATAGGCGCATTCGATCGTAAGCACCGCTACCTACTCTGCCCATACCAAAGATAGCGATGGTTGCGCCAAGAGTATCCAAAAGTTGGTCATCTGGAAGCCTCTCTTTGCACTGAAACTTCATCCAAAAGTTTCTAAACTGGCCATAGATCATGTCATCAAAGTTATTTATTGGTGCGGCAACAACAAAGGAGAGGGATAGTGCGATGGCTATCACCACTAACCATTGACCATCCATCCAGCCATTTGCAACACCTATAGCCGCAACAATTAGACCGAATTCACTGTAGTTGGTCAGATTAAGTGTCGCCAACAGAGAGGTTCGTGCCCGTAGCCGGAACCGGGTCATCAGAGCAAAAAATAGCGCAGATTTGATAAATATAAAGGGCACTAAGAGTAGGCCGATGATCAGCGCTTCCAATGAGAGATGGCCTGACATCCCGATGGAAAGGAAGAAGCCTACCAGGAAGAGATCCTTGAATCCCAACATCGATTTGGCCATCTCTTTTGCCTTGGGGTGAGTTGAGATCAGCACGCCCATGATAAGAGCACCGAGATCATCCTTCACGCCACCCAGTTCAAACAGTTCGGCACCGCCTAAAGCCAGAACCAGGCCATACAGAATCAGCAGTTCACCATGGCCTGTCTTTTGTAGCAGATGATGAAACAGAGGGCGCATCGGAATAAGCAGAAACAGCAGTAGCGCCCAGAGTGAGGGTATTTTGCCTGTTGATACGGCCAGAAAGATAACAGCTGCCAGATCCTGCATAACCAGGATGCCGATAGCGATCCGTCCATGCAGAGACTTCATCTCTCCTTTTTCTTCCAATGACTTGACCACAAAAACGGTACTGGAGAAGCTCAAGGCAAAGGCAAGCATCAGTGATATTTTTAGATCTAGACTAGAAAAGAGAGAGACACTCATTAAGGCCAGCCCAAAGATAATTGCTCCGAAGAGGGCGATAATGGTTGCGATATGCAGCACCGTCACAGACCAGACCTGTGGTCTGATTAAAACCTTCAGGTTTAGCTTCAGGCCAACGGTGAACAGCAGCAATGTGATGCCCAGGTCAGCAAGCTTTTGTAGCATCTCTCCGCTTGCTATACCCAGATAATTGAGAATAAACCCGGTTGCCAGAAAACCTACCAATGGCGGCAGAGTGATCATTCTTGCCAGAAATCCTAGCACAAAAGCCAGCGATATCCAGGCAACATCTCCTAGCGCGATAGCGACCCATTCAAAATCCATAAGTGATTATTACTCAGTCCTATTCAGTGCTCATACTAACATTTGGATTAATCGTGGAAAATAGATCCCATTACCTGATTTGACTCATACGACGTACAAAATACTTCTCTAACTCAACCAAAAACAGTACAGAAGAGGCGACTAGCAGAATTCGAAGCCATATATAAAAATCTATGGCTACTGTACCAAACAGTACCTGCATTGGCGCAAGGTAGGTAAACCCCAGTTGGAAGATGATGAGTATTCCAATGGCAATTAGTACATAACGGTTGCCGGTTAATCCTGCCCAGTTAAATACCGAGGCGGTAATATAACGTGAGTTGAAGAGATAAAAGATCTCAAACATGACCAGTGTATTCACCGCTACAGTGCGCGCATGTTCAATATTAACACCTCGATCCATTTCCCAAAGAAAAAGCCCGAATGTGCCACTCATCAATATGATTGAGACAAATGAAATACGCCAGATCAGATGAGGCGTAAGTACCGCTTCATGAGCATTACGTGGAGGACGGTGCATCACATTCTTCTCGGGCGGTTCAAATGTTAGTGACAGCGCTAACGTAACAGCTGTAATCATGTTCACCCAGAGAATTTGCACTGGCGTTAGGGGTAGCTGATGAAAACCAAACAGGATGGCAGCAAGGATAATCAGCGCCTCACCCCCATTGGTCGGAAGAATGAAAAGGATGGCTTTTTTCAGGTTGTCATAAACCGTGCGCCCCTCTTCCACGGCATGAATAATTGAAGCGAAATTATCATCGGCCAGAACCATTTCGGCAGCCTCCTTTGCCGCCTCCGTTCCATTTCTCCCCATGGCGGTGCCTACGTCGGCACGTTTCAATGCAGGGGCATCATTCACTCCATCCCCCGTCATAGCCACAATTAATCCCTGCTCCTGCAACAGCTGCACCAGGCGTAGTTTGTGTTCAGGATTTACACGTGCATATACATCAACATCTTGCACTCGTTGCCGTAATTCATCCTCACTGAGTAGTTCAAGCTCCTGACCGGTAATTACATCATCGGTATTAACAAGGTTGAGTTGTCTGGCTATAGCCAGGGCTGTGGCACCGTGATCGCCTGTAATCATCTTCACCCGGATGCCGGCCTTACCACAGGCCTGTACTGCCTCAATAGCCTCCTGGCGAGGTGGATCGATCAAACCAAACATGCTCAGCATAATCAGTTCATCTTCTACATCACCAAACTTTAGCTCCCTCTTTTCATCGCTTACTGGTTTGATGGTAATAGCCAAGACCCTCTGACCTTGTTGTGCCATTTCATCAATACGGGATAACCAGTAATCTCTATTCAGAGGCTGATCGCCATCAGCGGTTCTCTGACGAGTACACATCTCCAGTACTCGTTCAGGAGCTCCTTTGAGAAAGATGAAGGCTTCACCCTTATGACTATGATGGAGCGACGCCATAAAACGATGCTCGGATTCAAAGGGAATGAGATCCGTGCGAGGGTATTGCTGTAGCTCATTTTCAATATCCAACCCCACCTTTAAGCCAGCGACTAGCAGTGCCCCTTCCATAGGGTCACCATGAACTATCCATTCACTCTGGCTCTGTTCCAGTGATGCATCATTACAGAGAACTACTGCACGAACTGCCTCTAGCAATAGGGGATGGTCCTCAGGCAGCACCTCTATATTCTCAGTTTTTATCGGGCCATGGGGATCATAGCCTGTACCACCCAACTCAAACAGTTTGTCTGCTGTAGCAATCGTGCGTACGGTCATCTCATTGCGGGTCAGGGTGCCTGTTTTATCAGAACAGATCACCGTCACAGCTCCCAATGTCTCAACGGCAGGCAATCTGCGAATAATGGCATTGCGCCGAGCCATTCGTTGTACACCAATGGCCAGCGTGATGGTCATAATTGCCGGTAAACCCTCGGGAATCGCCGCCACCGCCAGGCTTACCGCAGCAAGGAACATTTGTGCGACGGCATAATCTCGAACAAATGAACCAAACACGAAGGTGATAATGGCTATAGCCAGAATGGCAACGGTCAACCAACGACTAAACTGGGCCATTTGACGTAACAGAGGGGTTGCTACTGATTCCACTTCCGATACCAGCGTGCTAATTCGACCAATTTCGGTTTGTGCTCCAGTCGCCACCACCACTCCAGCCCCCTGGCCATGGGTCACAAGGGTGCCCGAATAGGCAATACAGCGGCGATCACCAATCACGCTATCCTGTGCGACAGCTTCGGTAATCTTTTCAACCGCCATGGACTCACCTGTCAGTATCGACTCCTGAATCTGTAGTCCCTTAACTCGGAACAAGCGCAGGTCTGCTGGCACCTTATCTCCTGATTGCAGCAAAACGATATCACCAGGAACTAACGTC
>JAPHSO010000241.1 GCA_026193675.1 Gammaproteobacteria bacterium
CCAAGGCAGAGAGCATTAAATCACTCTTTCGCTGTTCAGAAACGGCAGATGGTTGAGGATGTGAAGTTGGATTCCTTATTGCTTCTGGCTCTCGCATTGATTCAAGGGTAGTGCGAATAGCCAATGCAATATCAGTGTAGGCCTTTTCAGGGTCAGGTAGACCAAAAATAGCATCTTCACCTTTTGGAAGGTGTTCTAGAGTAGAAAAAGGAGCGCCTCCCCAATCACAATGCCTCAGACGTATTGGAATAACATGCGTTTTTCCCGCTGAGTATTGCTCCATAGCGCCTTCAATTACTTGGCCCCAGTATTCCTCATCATCCCATAGATCAATTGAAACCAGTAACAGAACAAGTACAGCACGCTCTAAGTGTTCAGCTCGCTCACTCTCTCTATCGCATCCTGCTGTAATCTTCTGATCACACCATATCTCAGCCCCTATCTGTCGGCATAATGCTTGCAGATGACGCATGAGATCACCGCAGTATTTCACATCCTCAGGAGCTGCTGCGATATATATAAGTGGTTTCATTGGCTCATTCATCGGGAAAATAAGGTTCAGACCATGAACCTCTTATACAGCCATTTTGGCTAATGAATTCCAACAAATTGTTCTTTCATTTAGCAATCAGTTAGCTTCCTTACTTATTTTTCCACATGTTCAAACAAATCTGATACCTGACATTGAAAAAGCTTACAAAGCTGATCAATTGCATCCAGATCAATGCGACTTGCTGTTTCCTTGTAAAGAGCGGTAATGGTTGAACGATTGAGCCTTGTTTCACGAGCAACATCCGCAATCTTGAGTTTGTCTCGCCCCATAAGTGTTGATAAGTGGCACCTTATCATACAACCCTCCAAATTAACGTCCTGAATAACAAATTGCTGCGCTAACAGTCAAACCACCATGAAAAATACTATTTTGCCACCTAGAATGTCATCCTGTATAGCAAATTGATAAAAGGAGAAACATTATGATTAACAACGTATCACAGAACATTACCGAATATAAGAAACATGAATCATATCTGATGATGAAAGAGCGCTTCGCCTGGCAAATGGGCTTCCCTTAACACCGTAGACACATTGGTAATGTCCAAATAGACAAGGTCTGATTTAAGGTGCGAAGTCGACCTCGGCAGCACCTCAGCCCCCTTATAATCGATTCCCACCTCACTCACGTCTGCTATTAGGATGATAGCGGTCATAGTAGCCAGTTTACATCGAAGTCCGCTACTGGCCGTTCCCTGACTTTAGCGACACGATTACTCTATTTCCGTTTTAGGAAATTAGCAGTCGGTTACGGCTTACGTTGGTACTCGATAAAGCTACAGGCGTAGCTGTTTTTTTCATCAACTTCTGACTCCGTGCGGCCACTCTCCTGCCATAGATCCCAGTCGACCTTTGGAAACCAGGCGTCACCCGTAAACTCACCGTGTACCCGTGTGACATAGAGATGATCGGCCTGAGGTAGCATCTGTTCATAGAATGATGAGCCACCGATCACCATCAGCTCTTCAGCATCACCCGCTGCATTAATCGCCTCGTCAATTGTGTGAACAACAACAGCCCCCTCAGCTCGGTAGGCTTCATCACGAGTGATCACAATGTTGGTACGCTGCGGTAGTGGTCTGCCACCAAACGATTCAAAAGTTTTGCGCCCCATGACGATCGGCTTACCCAGGGTGTTTTTACGGAACCACTGCATGTCGGCCGGCAGTTTCCACGGCAACGAGTTATCGACCCCGATGAGGCCGTTCTCATCCATCGCCCAGATCAAAGAGATGAGCATCAGACGGCAACCACACCCTTGATATGTGGATGCGACTCATAGCCGACCAATTCAAAGTCATCGAAGGTGAAATCGAAGATATCTTTAATCTCTGGATTGATCTTCATTGTTGGTAGCGGATAGGGTTTACGTGACAGTTGCAGCTCAGTCTGTTCCAAATGATTGGAGTATAGGTGGGCATCACCCAGCGTATGAACAAAATCACCCGCCTCCAGCCCACAGACCTGGGCCATCATCATCGTTAGTAGCGCATAGGATGCGATATTAAAGGGCACACCAAGGAAGATATCAGCCGAACGTTGATAGAGCTGGCAGGAGAGCTTGCCATCGGCCACATAGAACTGGAAGAAGGCGTGACAAGGCGGCAGGGCCATATTCTCCACCTCGGCCACATTCCAGGCACTCACAATGATGCGGCGTGAGGCGGGATTGTTTTTGATCTGATCCACCACCTGTGCAATTTGATCAATATGGCCACCATCGGGGGTTGGCCATGAACGCCACTGCGAACCATAAACCGGACCTAGATTACCCTCTTCATCGGCCCACTCATCCCAAATGCGTACGCCGTTTTCTTTGAGGTAACTGATGTTGGTGTCACCCTTCAAAAACCAGAGCAGTTCATGAATGATTGAACGCAGGTGTAATTTTTTGGTGGTAACAACGGGGAAACCATCGGCCAGATTAAAGCGCATCTGATGACCAAAAACACTCACGGTACCGGTGCCGGTGCGATCCTCCTTTTTGGTTCCATTAGTAAGGACATGTTGCATCAGGTCGAGATATTGCTGCATCCATCAACTCCGTCGGTAGGCAGTAGTAATAAGAAAAATTCCGGCAATCACCAGAGGTACAGAGAGTATTTGTCCCTGCGTTAACCAGTCCCAGGCGATATAGCCCATATGCGCGTCGGGTTGGCGTACAAATTCCACCATAAACCGGAACGCACCGTAACTCATCAAAAACAGTCCGGAGACAGCCATTGCTGGACGTGGTCTTGATGAGAACCACCAGATGATGGCAAAGAGAAGAACACCCTCAAGCAGAAATTCATAGAGCATTGAGGGGTGTCTAGCGACATCACCTCCATTGGGAAAGACCATAGCCCAGGGAAGATCGGTGGGGCGTCCCCACAATTCTGAATTGATGAAATTGCCGATGCGTCCACTACCGAGACCTAGTGGCACTAACGGTGCGGTGAAATCGAGCACCTCAAAAAAGCCCTTTTTATAACGCCTACTGAATAGCCAGAGAGCCGCCATACCACCAATCAAACCACCGTGGAACGACATCCCCCCCTGCCACACCTTAAACAGAATGATCGGATTGTTAAGAAAGTCTGAGAAGTTGTAGAAGAGGATATACCCGATTCTCCCACCCAGGACGAGACCGATAGCCCCATAGAAGATGAGCTCTTCAATATCGGCCTTTTTCCAGCCATGACGCTCTGCACGCACGCGCCCCAACCACCATGCCAAAGCAAAGGCGACAAGATAGGTGATGCCGTACCAGTGGATTTTAATCGGCCCTAAAGCGAGGGCGACGGGATCAATTTCGGGATAGACCAACATTCAATTAGTATACCTACACCCTTTAGAGATCGGTATCTTCTAACTCGAATATTGAACCTGTTAGCTCGCTTTTTGATTCATCCGATACCAGGCGTCATAGGCCTGATCGGGCCATTTGGAGATAAACCACTCCATCACATCCATGATCTGCTGATCGTTGAGCTTCTCCTTCCATGCCGGCATATCACCCTGACCACCAGGACTGCCGTTTTTGATCACATGACCCAACATCTTATAGGGGTGGTGCCAGGCATGCCCTGTCCCATTCAAAGGGGGAGCCGGATATTTTCCCTGCGCATTGATTTGACGCCAGTTAGCCGCACCCTCAGCAGACTTTCCATGACACTCGGCACAGTTAGCCTGGAATATTTTTCCGCCACGACTAACCTGAGCAAAATCATGTTTTCGAGTAGCTGATGGTGGCGCCGATTTTGTCGAAACGATCTCAGACTGTTGGGTTGATGGCTCATCATCACTACAGGCGACCAGAATTAAGGAGCAAAGGGTAAGGAAAGCTGTTCTGCAAAGGGTGAGCTGCATAATGATTCTCTGGCCTGATTTCTTATTGATAGAGACAACTAAATATTAGATTAGTTGCCTACAGGGATGTAGGCAAGGGGCGAAAGCAGGAGCGAACTTCAAGGGGTCGGAGTCAAATTTGTATAAAATTTCAGAGGTGAACAGACAAACTTAACCCATTTGACTCCGACCCCGGGATCAAGAACAGCTTCAGGAGCGACGTAGATAGAGGGTGAAGCTGTTGTCGGCATATCCCTTTATCAGCTCAACATCAGCAGTTAGTGTGCGGCACCACGCCACCATCTCATCTGCATCGAAACTCTGCAGATCTAAACGGTTGGCGGTCCACTCATGAGCGGCATCAAGCAGATTAAAGGCACAGCCTTTACGACAACTATCAAACAGTCGGGTGATGGTTTTACGAGTGTAGTCACCGCCATCTTCCAGTGGCTCACTCAA
>JAPHSO010000302.1 GCA_026193675.1 Gammaproteobacteria bacterium
CTGAATGATGATGGTATTCTGAAAAAGAAAGAGAGCATTGCGGTTCATGTTGAGCCATTCCCAGGTGCCAATCTTGATACCAATGCACTTAAATTTACCGGGATTGATCCTTTTAATCCATTTCGTATGGCAAAACCTGAACTTAAGGCGATGGAGATGATTCTCGCCCCAATTCGCAAAGAGGTAAAAGAGACCAACTGCTCAAGGGCAATTCTGGTCGGTCACAATGCCACATTTGATCTCAACTTTATGCAGGCTGCGGTTGCACGGACTAAAATCAAGAAAGACCCCTTTCACCAATTCAGCACCTTTGACACGGCAACCCTTGCCGGGCTCGCCTATGGCCAAACTGTACTAGCCAGAGCCTGTCAGGCTGCTGGCATTGAGTTCAACGAAGCCAACGCACATGCTGCGCTATACGATGCAGAACGTACCGCAGAGCTCTTCTGCGATATCGTTAACCGCTGGGATAAGATGGCAGGTTTCCCTGAACCACTATAAAGTGGTAATCGCTCTGCTACTGTTTTATGAATAGAGCGATTGATTCAACATGTGCAGTATGGGGGAACATATCCATCACGCCCGCCTTTACCATTTTATAGCCATGCTCATTAACCAGCAGCCCAGCATCTCTTGCAAGAGTTGATGGATTACATGACACATAAACAATTTTCGATGCTCCCAGCTTAGCGATATAGGGGATCGCCTCCTGTGCTCCATCCCGCGCAGGATCAAGTAACACCTTGTCAAATCCCTGGCTCCACCATGCCATCTGCTCCAGCTCTTTACTGAGATCCGCTGCATGATATTCAACATTCTCAATGCCGTTTCTTACTGCATTCTCTCTTGCCCGCTCAACCAGCGTCTCACTCCCTTCGACGCCAACGACCCACTTCGCTTTCGTCGCGAGAGCCAGGGTGAAGTTACCAATTCCACAAAAGAGATCGAGCACTCGCTCACTCTGATCCAGATCAAGCCAATCAATCGCCCGACTAATCATCTGTTGGTTAATATCACTATTGACCTGAGTGAAGTCGGTTGGCTGAAATTGATAACTCACGCCAAACTCTGGCAGAGCATAACTGAGGATGATCTCCTCAGGCCAAAGAGCTGTCACACTGTCAGGCCCCTTTGGTTGCAGAAAGATATGTAGGTCATACTTTTGAGCGAATGCGATCAGCTTTTGCTGATCTTCATCTGAAAGTGTTTCAAGATTTCTAAAAACCAGTGATGCCTTCTCATCATCAACTGCCACCTCAATTTGAGCGATACGGTTATGGGCCTCAAGTGTTCCTATCAGCTCACTGAGAGCATCGAGTCGCTCACCTACACTGGGGTGGAGCACTTCACAACGGTGCATATCGGTAATGAAACTATTACGCTTCTCGCGAAAACCGACCAGTACTCGCCCCTTTCCCTTTACTGAACGCACACCCAGGCGGGCTTTACGGCGATAGCCCCAGGGAGACTCATTTACAAGTGGCGTAACAATCTCATCTGCGGCAACCTTACCGATACGCTCAAAGTTATCGAGCAAGATCCTCTGTTTCGCCTCAATCTGTTTTTGAGCATCCATATGTTGTAGAGAGCAGCCGCCACAGAGACCGAAAACCGCACACTTTGGTTCTACACGATCAACTGAGGGATCTAACACTTCACAGACTTTACCTACATCGTAACTGCGATTGACTTCGACATAGTTAAACTTTACCCGCTCACCTGGAAGGGCCCCCTCAACAAAGACCGTCTTCTCATCGACTCGTGCAACACCACGACCATCATGCGAAAGACCTTCAATCGAGACTTCAACAATCTCTTCTGGTAATTTTTTATGGCGACGACGGCCTCTTTTACCCATGCTATTAACCTTGATTTTAAATATTTATTTTGAGGGAAAGACACCGGTCGACAGGTAGCGATCGCCCCTGTCGCAGATGATAGTGACGATAATGGCATTCTCAACTTCACGGGCAACTCGCAGTGCCGCAGCGACGGCTCCTCCCGAGGAGATTCCACAAAATATTCCCTCTTCCTGAGCCAGACGACGGGTTGTCTCTTCGGCCTCCTGCTGTCCCATGTCGATCATCTGATCGACACGTGAAGCCTCAAAGATCTTGGGAAGATACTCCTCTGGCCAGCGACGGATACCGGGAATAGAAGCGCCATCTTCCGGTTGAACACCCACAATCTGAATCTGCTCATTCTGCTCTTTTAGGTATCTGGAACAGCCCATAATTGTTCCTGTAGTCCCCATTGCACTAACGAAGTGAGTAATAGTGCCCTCTGTGTCACGCCAGATCTCTGGACCGGTTGTATCATAATGGGCCTGTGGATTATCCATATTTGAAAATTGATCCAATACTATCCCACGCCCCTCACTCTCCATCTTTAGCGCAAGATCGCGAGCACCTTCCATCCCCTCTTCCTGAGTCACCTGAACCAGTTCGGCACCATAGGCAAGCATCGATGCTCGTCGCTCAGAACTCATGTTAGAGGGCATAATCAGAATCATCTTATACCCCTTGATTGCAGCGGCCATCGCCAACGCAATACCGGTGTTACCACTGGTTGCCTCAATCAGGGTATCACCAGGACGGATATCTCCCCTGAGCTCAGCCCTCTGAATCATGCTGACTGCAGGTCGATCTTTTACTGAACCGGCAGGATTGTTTCCCTCCAGCTTCACCAGCACTGTTGAATTGGAATCAACCATGCGCTGTAGACGTACCAGTGGTGTATTTCCTACAAATGATTCAATGGTCCGAAACTCCATCACTTTCTCACAATATGCCTATCAAATTGGGGCCATTATAAAGCATGCTTGCCAACATATGATATTGAGTTACAATCATAAAAAAGAGTTTATGAGGGACACAGGGATGAACAGAGATCTGGATATTTTCGACTCTGAGGCTGCTATTAAACAGGCTGGCGGTGACTCAGGGCTTGCTGAAGAGCTTTTTAGCATGCTGGTCAGTGAGCTTCCTGCCTATCACCAAAAGATTGATAGCCAGTGTGAGCATGGAGAGTATGACAAACTGATTGAGACAGTCCATAAACTGAATGGAGCAACCCGCTATACAGGTGTACCCGCACTGAGTGCCGCAGCCAATCAGTTTGAACAGGCATTAAGAGGTGATAACAGCAGCCAGTATGGTGAACTCTGCAATCAACTTATTAGTGAAATCAAGCGACTAGAAGATGCCTACCCGGAACATTAATACAAGCAGAATCCTAACCGCTTTACTGCTGTTGATAAGTAGCTATCACGCAAACCTGCTGGCCTCCGCCAATCCTGAAAACAGGAGTTCATCCGCCACCTATAACGCTCAGACCTTTCAGCTCGTCACCATGGCTACAGTTCGTACCAGTCCCAATGGTGAGATTGTCGACGTTTGGAATCCACAAACACGTTTCACCTCAAGGGAACAGCGGGGAGACTGGATCAAGGTGAGTGGGACATTTCCCAATGATCAATGGACACCTCGCATAGAACCGATGTGGATCAACAAATTCTATACCGCCTCTTTTACTCCAAAACCGGGCCCCATCCCCTCGGGACGTCCCAAAGATGTCAGCCGCTATATTACGGTTGAAAAATCTGATTTCACACTCAAGGTCTTCGAAACAAAGAAGGGTTCAGATGAGGAGGAGATCGTCTACACCACTAAGGTTGCCCTCGGGATGGATCGTTGCATGCCTAAGGAGAAGGGAGGCAAATGTTATTTTACCGACCCAGGTGAGTATCAAATTCGCTGGAAGATCTATGATCCTTTGGGGATTGAATGGTGTATTCCAAAGTCGATGGAAAAGGAGTTTAAGAGCGATATTGAGGCGGGCAACCGCTGTTTCCGAGGATCGATTGGTGATTACGCGCTCAATATTGGTAAGACCTATGCAATTCATGGGACTGCCAATCCCGCCAGTATCGGTACCAAGGCATCGCACGGCTGTGTCAGAACTGCCAACACCGATATGCAACGTATCTTCAATATGATGGATGTCGGCGATAAGGTCTATATCCGCGAATAACCTCTTTTAACCAAACTGGGAATCTTGGTCAGCCTCAACGAATGTAGGCATCAAAACGGTGACTTTTTGTCGTATAGCTGTGGGTAGGTTTACGTTCAGCTAGAAGTGGCGCCTGCTTGGGGCGTTTCACCACCACTCTTTTTTTCGCTACCCTGGTCGATGCCGCCAATAGCTCATCACCATCGGTAGCAGGCCCCAGAAGCTGCTGCAGATAGAATGACTCCTTCTTCACCAGCGCTGTTTTAGTACGATGCGGAAACATCGGATCGATATAGATCACATCCGGTTCAAGTTCGGTGCTAGCCAACCAGTCGAGCGCATCAGCTGAAATTAGTTTCAGACGTTCGGTCACCATTTGTCCAATTTCAGGGTCGGCTTGAGCTCGCCTCAATCCATCCTCGAGGAGTGCTCCGACAATGGGGGAACGCTCGATCATCGTCACAGTACAGCCCAGGGAGGTTAATAAAAATGCATCTCTCCCCCACCCTGCTGTTGCATCTACCACAACCGGGTTAATTCCAGACTTTAGCCCGACCGCCCTGGCTATCATCTGTCCACGTCCACCACCAAAACGGCGGCGATGAGCTACAGCTCCGCCAACAAAATCGACAAAATGGGCGCCAACCGTCGGAAATTCACGGCTACTAATTGATAGCTTGTCACCATCCCATTCAAGCTCAAATGTGGCATCTTCGGAAAGAGAGAGTCCCCAATGATCAACAATCTGCAGTAGCTGATCCTCCCCTTCTAAAGTTGAGGATATTGCATTTATCTTCATCATCTAATCATCGCAGAGGGCATTTCAATATATTATCGCCAAAATAGACTATGTACATTTCCCGTCACCACCATCTTGTGTATAATTCGCGCTCTTTACGGGACGTAGCGCAGCCTGGTAGCGCACTTCGCTGGGGGTGAAGTGGTCGGAGGTTCGAATCCTCTCGTCCCGACCAATTTTTAGAAAAATCCCTCTAACCAAAGCGGTAATGTTTCCGTACCGCTTTGGTGATTTTCCAGTAACAGTCCATCCCTGCTGGAAAGGTGACCAGATCACCGGCACCAAAACTTGCAACCTCTCCCCCATCAGGTGTCACCTCAACCTCACCTTCAAGTAGATAGCAGATCTCCTGTTCGTCGTAGTGCCAGGGAAACTCAGACACCTCTTTCTCCCAGATGGGCCATGATGTGACTGCCAGAGCATTTAGTCTAGAATCCTCTGGTTGATGTTCCACCATGATCTTCATTCTCAGTCTCC
>JAPHSO010000031.1 GCA_026193675.1 Gammaproteobacteria bacterium
CAAATGCCGAGCACAACGAAGGTGCCGACATCGATGAGTTGAAGGTCTCTACCATCCATGTGGATGAAGGACCAACAATGAAGCGTATGCGTGCGCGAGCTAAAGGGCGTGGTAACCGTATTTTAAAGCGGACCAGTCACGTCACCGTCAAAGTTGCAGAGATTAAGTGAGTTTGTAATGGGACAAAAAGTACATCCAACAGGAATTCGCTTAGGGATCACCAAAGATTGGACCTCTAAGTGGTATGCCGAAAGTAAAGATTTTGCTGATCTCTTAAAAGTTGATCTCGACGTGCGCGAGTATCTTCAGAAGAAGCTAGAGTCAGCATCGATTAGTCGTATTCAGATCGAGCGTCCGGCTCGCAATGCGAAGATCACTATTCACACCGCTCGTCCAGGTCTGGTCATCGGTAAGAAAGGTGAAGATATTGAGAAGCTACGTGGCACACTATCAAAAATGATGGGTGTTCCAGTGCACGTCAATATTGAAGAGATTCGTAAGCCTGAGCTTGACGCCACGCTGGTTGCACAGGGTATTGCCCAGCAGCTAGAGAAGCGCATCATGTTCCGACGTGCGATGAAACGTTCAGTTCAAAACGCAATGCGTTTGGGTGCTGAAGGTATCAAGGTTAACGTCGGCGGTCGTCTGAATGGTGCAGAGATTGCACGTAGCGAATGGTATCGTGAGGGACGTGTTCCTCTTCACACTCTTCGTGCTGATATCGATTATGGTACAGCTGAAGCAAATACCACCTACGGCATTATTGGTGTAAAAGTCTGGATCTTTAAAGGTGAAGTCATCGGCATGCCCGAAGCGACTGAGTCTGCTCCAGCCACCAAAGCTGCAGCTAAATAGGGGGTAGTAGAAAATGCTTCAACCAAAACGTACAAAATTCAGAAAGCAACATAAAGGTCGTAACCGTGGTGAAGCCACTACCGGCAATAAGGTTAGCTTTGGAGAATATGGCCTGAAGGCCGTCGGTCGTGGTCGTATTACCGCGCGCCAAATCGAAGCGGCACGTCGTGCCATGACTCGTCACATTAAGCGTGGCGGAAAGATTTGGATTCGCATCTTCCCCGACAAGCCTATTACTGAGAAGCCTCTTGAGGTTCGTCAAGGTAAAGGTAAGGGTAACGTTGAGTATTGGGTGGCTCTTATCCAGCCAGGTCGTATGCTCTATGAGATGGAAGGTGTTGATGAGACGATTGCTCGCGAAGCTTTCAAGCTTGCTGCAGCAAAACTTCCTCTTAAGACAACCTTTGTAACGCGGACGGTGTTGTAATGAAAGCTAGTGAAATGCGCGAAAAGAGCGCGGATGAACTCAATGGCGAGCTGAAATCCCTTCTTAAGGAGCAGTTCAACCTGAGAATGCAACGTGGAATTGGCCAGATGGGTCAAACTCATCGTTTTAAAGAGGTGCGTCGTGATATTGCGCGTGTCCAAACAATTCTAGGTGAGAAGTCAGAGTCATGAGTGAAGAGAATAAGGTAGCCCGTACCGTAACCGGGCGTGTCGTAAGTGATAAAATGGACCGTACCATTACGGTTCTGGTTGAGCGTAAGGTGAAACATCCTCTGTATGGAAAGTTCATCAAGCGTTCTACAAAGCTCCATGCTCATGATGAGAATAATGAGTGCAACACTGGTGATGTAGTTACAATCCAGCAGTGTCGCCCCATCTCAAAGAGTAAGAGCTGGAAACTAGTAGAGATTACTGAAAAGGCTAGCTAGCCCTCGGTTTTCTCATGCCAGGCCTAAGATGAAATAGTTCTTGGGTTTCTGGTTTAATTTGTGCTAATATCTCGCGCCCTCGTGACAGGTCTATGACCTGTTTTCGGGCGTATTATTGTTTTTATTGGGTATCAATCGATGATTCAGATGCAGTCAAAACTTAGTGTTGCAGACAATAGCGGTGCTCGCATTGTTCAGTGCATTAAAGTACTTGGTGGCTCACACCGCCGTTATGCCGGGATTGGCGACATCATTAAGGTGAGTGTCAAAGAGGCGATTCCACGGGGTAAGGTTAAGAAGGGCGATGTCTACAACGCAGTTGTAGTTCGTACCAGAAAGGGTGTTCGACGCTCTGATGGTTCTTTGATCCGTTTTGATGGTAACGCTGCGGTTATTCTTAATAACCAGGATCAGCCAATCGGAACCCGTATCTTCGGCCCCGTAACACGTGAACTTCGTGGTGAAAAATTCATGAAGATCATCTCACTTGCACCTGAAGTGCTATAAGTAGAGGTTGAAGAGATGAATAAGTTAAAGAAAGGTGATGAGGTAATCGTCATCGCAGGAAAAGATAAAGGCAAGCGTGGCGCTATTGCACTGGTTAAAGATGACCGTGTGCTGATTGATGGCGTCAATGTTGCTAAGAAGCACCAGAAACCTAACCCAAATGCGGGTGTTGCTGGTGGGATTGTGGATAAAGAGATGCCTATGCATATCTCTAATGTTGCAATCTTTAATAGTGCGAGCGGTAAAGCAGATCGGGTCGGAATCAAGCAGCTTGATGATGGCCGAAAAGTTCGCGTATTTAAGTCAACTGGCGAAGTCGTTGACGCTTAAGTAGGTATCGAAATGGCAAGGTTACAGCAGTTTTACAAAGATAAGGTTATCGCTCAGCTTAAAGAAGAGCTGGGTCTCTCCAATGTAATGGAGGTGCCTCGTATCACCAAGATCACTCTTAATATGGGTGTAGGTGAGGCGACAACCGACAAGAAGGTTCTTGAGCACGCAGTTGCGGATATGACCAAGATTAGCGGACAGAAGCCTATTGTTAACAATGCGCGCAAGTCGGTTGCGGGCTTTAAGGTTCGTGAGGGCTGGCCAATTGGTTGTAAAGTAACTCTGCGCAGTGAGCGTATGTATGAGTTCCTGGATCGCCTGGTTACTATTGCGATTCCTCGTATGCGCGATTTCCGTGGACTGAATGCCAAGTCATTCGATGGTCGTGGAAACTACAGCATGGGCGTTAAAGAACAGATCATCTTCCCAGAGATTGAATACGACAAGATCGACAAGCTGCGTGGAATGGATATCACCATCACCACAACAGCAAGAAATAACGATGAAGGTCGTGCGCTGCTTAAGGCGTTTAATTTCCCACTTAAAGCAATTAAAGGTTAGGGCAGTAGTATGGCTAAAGTATCAATGATTCAGCGTGAAGCTAAGCGCACACGTCTGGTTGCAAAATACGCGGCAAAGCGTGCAGACATTAAGGCGAAGCTGAAGTCTGCAGACATCTCTTATGAGGAGCAGGAAGCACTGTATCTTCAGCTGCAAAAGCTGCCACGTGATTCAAGTCCTGTGCGTCAGCGTAACCGCTGTGCGATCACTGGTCGTCCTCACGGTTTCTACCGTAAGTTCGGTCTTGGACGTAACAAACTTCGTGAAGCCACAATGCGTGGTGACATCCCCGGCCTGCGTAAAGCAAGCTGGTAATTTTTTCTTTTAATATCTAGGGTAACTCAGCATGAGCATGACTGATCCAATAGCAGATATGTTGACCCGTATTCGTAACGGGCAATCTGCTGCAAAGATGGAGGTTTCAATGCCTCTTTCTAAGCTTAAGAAGTCAGTAGCTGTCGTTCTAAAGGACGAAGGCTATATTTCTGACTTCAACGAGCAGGATATCGATGGCAAGCCAGCACTAAATATCACTCTGAAGTACTTCCAGGGCCAACCAGTAATCGAGAAGATTGCTCGCGTTAGCCGTCCTGGTCGTCGCGTTTACAAGTCTAGCAATGACTTGCCAAAGGTTCAGAATGGTTTGGGTGTGGCGATTATATCGACTTCTGCAGGCCTAATGACTGACCGTGCTGCTCGTGAAGCAGGCCACGGCGGTGAAGTCATCTGTACCGTTGCGTAAGGAGCGATAAAATGGCAAGAGTTCTCAATCCAGTCGAGATTCCATCAGGTGTTACACTTGATGTGAGTGGTCAGACAATTACTGCGAAGGGCGCCAAAGGTAGCCTTGTGCAGGACATTCATCCTTCCGTGCAGATTCATCAAGAAGATGGGCAGATTCGTTTCTCTCCCGCAAATGATGATAAAGCTTCTCTGGCAATGACCGGTACCATGCGTGCCCTGACTGCTAGTGTTATGAAGGGTGTTAGTGAAGGTTACGAAAAGAAACTTGAGTTGGTCGGTGTTGGTTATCGTGCATCGATGCAGGGTAGCGCACTAAACCTGACCCTCGGTTTCTCACATCCTGTTCTGTTTGAGGCCCCAGAGGGAATCAGTCTTGAGTGCGCAACTCAAACTGAAGTCCTGGTAAAGGGCACCGATAAACAGCAGGTTGGTCAAGTTGCTGCCAATATTCGCGCTTATCGTCCACCCGAGCCATATAAAGGTAAAGGTGTTCGTTATGCTGGTGAGCGTATCATCCGTAAAGAAGCCAAGAAGAAGTAGGGCATAGAACGATGAATGAAAAGAAAACATCAAGAATACGTCGTGCTACTCGTGCGCGTTCAAAGATTCGTGAGCTGGGTATGGCTAGACTGAGCGTCAACAGAACGCCTCGTCACATCTATGCACAGATCATTGCTGAAGACGGTGCTTCTGTTCTCGCTGCAACTTCTACATTAGATAGTGCAGTTAAGGCTGAAGTTAAAGGTACTGGTAATGCAGATGCTGCATCAGTAGTTGGTCGTGTCATTGCTGAAAAAGCAAAGGCAGCAGGTGTAACTAAAATTGCATTTGACCGCTCCGGTTTTAAATACCATGGCCGTGTGAAAGCACTCGCCGAAGCAGCCCGTGAAAACGGTCTCGAGTTTTAAAGGTAGAGAATCATGGCAAGAAGAGAAGAAAGAGATCAGCAGTCTGACGGCATTACCGAGAAGCTCATCGGAGTTAATCGTGTCTCGAAGGTTGTTAAAGGTGGTCGTCAATTCGGCTTCGCAGCACTTACAGTTGTAGGTGATGGGGAAGGTCGTGTTGGATTTGGTACTGGAAAATCTAAAGAGGTTCCAGTTGCAATCCAGAAGGCGATGGAAAATGCTCGTAAGAACATGAGTTCTGTAAGTATCGCTGAAGGTGGTACGCTACAGTATGCAATTACTGCTGAGCATGGCGCTGCTAAGGTTTACATGCAGCCTGCATCAGAAGGTACTGGAATCATTGCCGGTGGTGCAATGCGTGCAGTGCTTGAAGTTGCTGGCATCCGTAACGTACTTGCGAAGATTGTTGGTAGTAACAACCCAATCAACGTAGTTCGCGCTACAGTTAAAGGCCTCTCATCAATGTCTTCACCAGAAGATGTCGCTGCTAAGCGTGGTAAGAGCGTTAAAGAGATTCTGGGGTAATTAAGATGGCTGCTAAGAATACTATCAATGTAAAGCTCGTTAAGAGCACTATTGGTCGCCTCCCTGCACACAAAGCATGTGTTGCTGGTCTCGGTCTGCGTCGTATGCACCAGACTGTATCAGTAGAGGATACCCCTTCAGTCCGTGGGATGATCAATAAGGTCTCCTACATGGTCAAAATTGTAGATTAGAGGTCTGACATGTATCTAAATACACTTTCACCCCAGCCAGGCAGTAAGAAAAATGCCAAGCGTGTGGGTCGTGGTATCGGTTCTGGACATGGCAAGACTTGTGGTCGTGGTCACAAGGGTCAGAAGTCTCGCTCAGGTGGTTTCTCAAAGGTCGGTTTTGAGGGTGGTCAAATGCCGCTGCAACGCCGTCTGCCTAAGGTCGGTTTCAGCTCTCGTGTTGGACGTACCACAGACGAGATTCGTCTTAATGAGCTAGCTCTGGTCGAGGGCGATGTTGTAGATCTGGTCTCACTTAAAGCTGCTAACCTGATTCGTCAGGATATCAAGCGCGTTAAGGTTATCCTTTCTGGTGAAATCAACAAGCCGGTAACAGTTCGTGGCCTTGGTGTAACCAAGGGTGCACTTGCTGCTATCGAAGCTGCTGGCGGAAAAGTAGAGTCATAATCTGATGGCGAGTTCTGCTTCATCAATGGCCGGCATGATGTCCGGTGGAAAGCTGACAGAGCTTCGCCAAAGAATCTTCTTTGTCCTCGCGGCGCTGCTGGTTTTCCGTATTGGTACACACATTCCGGTTCCCGGAGTTGATCCAGCTGCGCTAGCGGCGCTGTTTGAGCAGCAAAAGGGCACAATCCTGGACATGTTTAACATGTTCTCGGGTGGTGCGCTTGAGCGTTTCTCGGTACTGGCTCTGGGTATCATGCCCTACATCTCTGCATCGATTATTATGCAGCTACTAACCAAGGTTTCACCTAAGTTAGAGCAGCTTAATAAAGAGGGTGCAGCAGGTCGTCGTAAGATTACTCAGTACACCCGTATCTTCACTCTGGTTCTGGCAACATTTCAGGCCTTTGGTGTGGCGGTGATGCTAGAGAGCCAGATGGC
>JAPHSO010000171.1 GCA_026193675.1 Gammaproteobacteria bacterium
CAGTCTGTTAAAACAGGTTTGAGTTGATCCAGAAGTGAGTTGCAATACTCGCGGCATAACCTGCGGCAATGACTGGGGTCCACTTCAGATGACCAAAGAAGGTGTACATCCCACGGGCCTGCCCCATCAGCGCCACACCGGCAGCTGAGCCGATGGAGAGCAGTGAGCCGCCGACACCGGCGGTCAGGGTAACCAGTAACCATTGACCGGTCGACATCTCAGGATTCATGGTCAATACCGCGAACATCACCGGAATGTTATCAACGATGGCTGAAATCACACCCACTGCGATGTTAGCGTTGGTCGCGCCCCACTGGTTGTACATCACATCTGAGATCAGTGCGAGGTAGCCGAGGAAGCCGAGACCACCCACACACATCACAACACCGTAAAAGAAAAACAGGGTATCCCACTCCGCCTTAGCCACCTTGTTAAAGATGTCGAAAGGAACGGCACTGCTTTTATGTCCCTCAGTTTCGGTAACCCAGCTTGAGACCTCAACACATTTGTAGTTGGTCTTCTTTAGGTAAAAACCGAGCAGTTGTAGATAACCGAGACCGGTCAGCATACCGATAACAGGAGGCATACCGAGGAAATTGTGGAAGCTAACCGCTGTCATGATAGTCAACAGGAACAGAACAATGATGCGCTTTGCGCCACGCTTCATCATCACCACCTCATCAGAGGCTTCTGGCTTTTCGTTAGGGATGGCAAAGTGCATGATCGCTGCGGGTACCACAAAGTTAACCATCGCAGGAACAAACAGAGCGAAGAAGCCCCAGAAGTCGACCATCCCCTTCTGCCAAACCATCAGTGTAGTGATGTCACCAAACGGGCTAAATGCGCCACCGGCATTTGAAGCGACCACGATATTGATACAGGCGATAGTGACAAACCTGGCATTAGATGCGCCTACTGCCAGTACCACAGCACACATCAGTAGTGCGGTAGTGAGGTTATCGGCCACTGGCGAGATGAAGAAGGCGAGGAAGCCGGTGAGCCAGAACAGTTGGCGGAAACCAAAGCCCTTCTTAATCAACCATGAACGCAGGGCATCAAACACCTGACGCTCTTCCATCGCATTGATATAGGTCATCGCCACCAGCAGGAAGAGCATCAGCTCTGCATATTCCAACAGGTTGTGACGCACCGCCGCCTCCGCAGTGTGAGACATGCCGTGGTTCATATAGACCCAGCCGATCATGCCCCAGATAATTCCCGCTGCGATGATTACAGGCTTCGATTTACGCAGGTGGGTAAACTCCTCGGCCACCACCAGCAGGTAGGCAATCGCAAAGATGACGATGGCGGCATAACCGACAGCACTATCAGTCAGATGCAACATTTCACCGGCTGCCTCACTAGCAAATGCTTGAACAGGTGCGAGCAGGGAGAACAGGGTGCCGGCAACCAGCACCCATAATGGGTTCAAATTTTTGTACATTACTCTTCCTTAAAAAACGAGATTCATCATGACCATCATCACAACCAGGAACAAAATGGTCATAATGCCGCCAGCTTTCAAAAAGTCTGCAACTCGGTAACCCGCTGGTCCCATAATCAGTGCGTTCACCTGATGGGTTGGAATCAGGAATGAGTTAGAGGTTGCGATGGCAACAGTCAGCGCAAATACCGCAGGATTAGCACCCGCACCAATTGCAATATTGACCGCCAGAGGAACCAGCAGAACCGTCGCACCCACATTCGACATGACCAGGGTGAAGAATGTTGCCAGAACCGCAATAGCCGATTGGATCACCCAAATAGGTTGATCTCCCACAACGACCAGAACCTGCTCGGCGATCCACTTAGCGGTACCGGTAGTCTCTACAGCCAGTCCAAGGGGGATCAGTGATGCGAGCAGGAATACCGTCTTCCATGATACCGCCTCATAGGCCTCTTCAATGGTGAGTACCTGCGTCAGGATCATTCCCATGGCACCGGTTAATAGCGCGACTGACAGACGAATGTCGGTAAACAGCACCATGTAGAGTGCGATTCCAAAGAAGATAACTGCAGGAAGAATTTTGTGAGGACGCATCTCCTCCTCACGGGGATACTCAGTGGTGACCACTACGAAATCTTTATCTTTCTCCAGTCGCTCCAGAGCATTCCATGGGGTATGCACAACCAGCGTATCACCTGCCTTAAGGGGAAGATTACGAATATCATCGCCTTCACGCATGGTCTCTCCATCACGGTGCAGACCAATCATGGCAATGCCATAGGTCTTGCGCATCCAGACATCACGCGCGCTCTTACCGATCAATTTTGAGCCTGGTGGAATAACCAGCTCAGCAACACCAGATTTAAGCGCAGAGAGATCGTCCATAAAGGTACGCATCACATCACGCTTCTTCAGGTTATATATTTCAACAAACTGCTCTAGTTTTTCAGGATCGGCAACCACACCCAGTACCATACCGGCAGCCAGATCGGTATCACGAGCCAAGGCTCCAGGTCCTACGCGATTTGCTTCGCCAGAAAGTTTGGTGGCGATGACTCGAATACGGTGAGTTGACTCAACATCATCCAGCCTTTTCCCGACCAGTTCACTACCATCGGTGATCACCACCTCATGAATAGCGTAATCGACTCCATAGACATCGTGAAAGTATCCCATAGGATCAGAACCCTTGGTGCTGCTCTCACTTGTCGTTGCTGGTAGTACAAAACGACCCGCAATGACGAAGTAAAGGATACCGGTCACAATCAATGCGGCTCCCACAGGGGTGACTGAAAACAGTCCCCAGGTCTCCATCTGTTGCGCTTCAGGCAGCGCCTGGTTTGAGGTGAGAATTAGATCATTGAGTAGAATCAGTGGGCTCGAGCCAACCATCGTCATGGTGCCACCTAGAATGGCGGTAAAGCCCATCGGCATCAGCAGGCGTGACATCGGTAGACCAGAACGAGCAGAGATACGACTGACGACCGGCAGGAATAGTGCCGCAGCGCCGACGTTCTGCATAAATGATGAGATAAAACCAACGGTTGCTGAGATGATCGGGATAATGCGAGTCTCTGTCGTACCCCCTACCTTCAAAATAAAGGCGGCCACCTTACTCATGATGCCGGTCTTATCGAGACCGGCGCCGATAATCATCACCGCAATAATGGACATCACCGCATTGGATGAGAAGCCATCAAACAGGTGTTTGTTGTCGACCAGTCCAGTCTCAATCCCCATCAGGGGTGCGAGTAGTGAGGTGAGTCCCAGCAGCACCATGACGGTCGCCGCGGCGACATCAACGCCAACCACCTCAAAGGCAAACAGGTAGATGGTCAGTAGCAGGATAGAGGTGACCCAGGCGATCTCAATCGTGGGAACAATCGTAGCGAGATAGGCGGCGACCAGGGCAAATATTGCCGCCGAGATCAGATATTTCATCGACGGGATCTGTTTTTTAGACTGGGTCTTCTCTTCATCGGCAAGCGCGATCATCTCTTACATTTTCCTCAATTTTAAAAAATAAAGTCCACCTCTTCCCAGGTAGAGTGGAAGAGAGTCAGGTTTACTATTTGTTTAAGTGTTTGGGGTGTAGTGATACACCAGACAGCTAATCTCGTCAGGCGGTGAATATTACCATTTGGAATTATTCAAACAGTAACAATCATGTCGAGAAAACGGCATGCAGGCACCTGTTTTGAGATAGCGTGCATTCTAGGGGGCACTCACCCCCTATTCAAATGAATTAATAATTGCTAACATTCCTAAATGGAATATAGAAACCTACCAGACCTTAAAGGACTGGCCACGTTAAGGGCGGTAGTCGAGCTTGGCGGCGTAGAGG
>JAPHSO010000079.1 GCA_026193675.1 Gammaproteobacteria bacterium
GCAAGCTCACTCACCGTCAGTGCACCCGCTCGACAGATCACCAGATCGGCCCAACTGTAGGCCTCAGCCATATCATCGATAAATGGCACCACTTTGGCATCAACACCTGCCTGGGTATAACTATCCCTGGCAGCATCAACATGACGCTCACCACATTGATGCCACACTTCAGGACAGCTACTGCTATCCATCTGTGCAATTGACTGGGGAATCGTCTCATTGAGCGCCTGCGCGCCAAGACTGCCTCCAACGACCAACAGGCGAATCGGCCCACTATCTTTTTCAGAGCGCTTTATCTGGCAGATCGACAGGCGAATCGGATTACCCACGGTCTGCACCCCCTTCACCTTAAGTGCATTGGGAAAGGCCTGTAGCACATGATCGGCAATCTTTGAGAGCAGTCGATTGGTCAGGCCGGCAATCGCATTCTGCTCATGAATGATCAGCGGTTTACTCATTAATAGCGCGGCAACACCACCGGGGCCGGTGACAAAACCGCCCATCCCGAGCACCGCATCTGGCTTGAATTTAAGCATCAGTCGCAGCGCCTGAAAGATGGCGATATTGATTTTGTAGGGTGCAAGAATCCAACCAAGAATCCCCTTACCTCGAAGACCGCCAATTGAGATATAGTCGATGGCGAAATCGTGTTTCGGAATCAAACGTGATTCCATGCCACCCTCAGCCCCCAACCAGCGAACCTCAACACCGCGCTCACGCAGATAGTCGGCAACTGCCAGTGCAGGAAAGAGATGCCCACCGGTTCCGCCGGCCATGATCATGATGCGACCACTCATTTCGCGCCCCCCCCCTTACTCACACTCACACCATATTGGGGGAGTTCTGAAGCGACGCGGAGTACCAGCGCCAACGCAACCAGCATGACGATCACACTTGAACCACCATAGCTCATCAGCGGCAGGGTCAATCCCTTGGTGGGGAGCAGTCCCATGTTGACCCCCATATTGATGAAGGCCTGAAGCGCGATCCAGATCGCCACCCCATAACTGAGGTAGGCGCCGAAAATCATGCCATTGCGCTCTGCCCGCTGACCGATGAGGAAAATTCGACCCACCAGCAGTGCAAACAGGAGGACCACAACACCGGCCCCCAACATGCCAAGCTCCTCGGCAACTACTGAGTAGACAAAATCGGTATGCGCCTCTGGCAGATAGAAAAGCTTCTGCACACTGCCGCCAAGCCCTACGCCAAACCACTCACCTCGACCAAAGGCGATCAGCGCCTGGGTCAACTGAAAACCACTATTAAAGGGGTCAGCCCAGGGGTTGAGAAATGCCGTCAAACGTTCCATCCGATAGGGAGATGAGATAGCCAGAATAGCCAAACCGGATCCGGCAATCGCAACCATGCCGGCAAAGATCCATAGGCGTACACCATAGAGGAAGAACATCCCCATCACTGTAGTGAATAGAACCACCGTCGCGCCAAAATCGGGCTCCAGCAGCAACAGGATTGAAAATCCTGCAACCAACAGCATCGGCTTAAGGAAACAGTGGATGCTCTCGCGCACCATTTCGCCGCGACGCACCAGATACTCTGCCAGATAGATGATGAAGGCGAGTTTGACCACTTCTGAGACCTGCAGATTGATTGGCCCCATCGCAATCCAGCGGGTACTGCCATTAACGGTCTTGCCGATACCGGGAATAAAAATAAGAGTCAGAGCCAGAGCTGCGATCAGCAACAGTAGCGGCCCCAATTGTGAAACCACTTTGGTAGGAATGGTCCAGGTAACAAAGCCAAAGCCCAATCCAGCCGCCACGTAGATCAACTGTCTCATAAAGTAGTGGGTTGGATCACCGCTCAAACGCTCAGAGACACCGACCGATGCCGAGCTGATCATCACCAGACCCAACGTCACAATCGTCAGAACCAGCAGTAACAGAGGCCAGTCAATCCGAAGATTGAAACCCATAAAATTCAGCTCCATCTGGTTGGCAGTTGCTGTAGCGATGGCACTCATCCTTCAAGCTCCCCAACTAATGCAACAAACTGCTCACCACGATCAACGTAACTGCGAAACATATCAAAGCTGGCACATGCAGGGGAGAAGAGAACTGCATCTCCTGCTTGAGCATTTTCGGCAGCCAATTCAACCGCCTGCTTGAGCGTCTCAGCATGGATAATCTGAACTGAGCCGATGATCGCCTTCTCAATGAGAGGTCCATCTTCACCAATCAGAATGACCGCTCTGGCACGCTTGGCAACCACCTCTTTCAGAGGAGAGAAGTCGGCCCCTTTACCCTGACCACCGGCGATTAATACCGCCCGGTTTTGTGAAAGACCATTTAGGGCGGCAACAGTGGCCCCCACATTGGTTCCCTTAGAGTCGTTGAACCAGGTGACGCCATCGATCTCAGCAACCCATTCACAGCGGTGTGCAAGGCCGGTAAATTTCTGCAGCGCTCTCAACATCGCCACCTCAGAAAGGCCAACCGCCTCTCCCAGCGCCAATGCTGCGAGTGCATTGGATAGATTGTGCAGGCCACCCACTTTGAGTGCAGACTCGCTAATCAGACGCTGTTCTCCACGCATCAACCAGTGGATGTTATCGATCGTCTCAACGCCGTAATCATTAGCAGCTTCGACCTTATCCAGCCCATAGCTGATGGTACGGCGTGATGGGATTGCCATCTCAGCCACCATCGGATCATCACGGTTGATCACCATCACCCCATTTTGACCGTGATAGACCTGCGCCTTGATCTCAGCGTAGTGGGTCAGTGTATGGTGACGGTCAAGATGATCCTCACTCACGTTGAGTACCACCGCAGCGGCACACTCAAGAGAGTTGGTCACCTCCAGCTGGAAACTGGAGAGCTCCAGAATATAGAGCTCCGGTTCTGGTGAGGTGATCAGATCGAGCGCCGGTGTACCGATGTTGCCCCCAACCGCCACATTGATCCCCGCCTCTCGAGCCATCTCACCCAACAGGGTGGTGACAGTGCTCTTACCGTTGGAGCCAGTAATGCCCACCACTGGAGATTTTGCATGACGTGCAAATAGTTCGATATCGCCAATCACCTCGACACCGGCATTGATGGCCGACTGCACCGTCGGCTCATCGGCTGCCACGCCTGGACTCAGCACAATCAGCTCAGCCCCTCTGAAGAGATCTCTATTAAATTTTCCAAAATGGCACTCAAATCCCGAATCCAACTGCTCCACATTGGGAGGAAGTTCTCGGCTATCTGCAACCACAACTCGCCCACCCTGCTTTGCAAGGAAGCGTGCGACTGAAAGACCAGTCGCACCGAGACCTACAACTAATGTGTAGGTTTCAGTTTGTGGATGAACTGTCTGCGCGCTCATTGTCATTACCGAATCTTTAACGTTGCCAGACCCAACAGAACCAGAAATACGGTGATGATCCAGAAACGGACAATCACCTTTGGCTCTTCCCAACCCTTCAACTCAAAGTGATGATGAATTGGGGCCATTCTAAAAATTCGTTTTCCGGTGAGCTTAAAGCTCGCCACCTGCAGGATGACTGATACCGTCTCCATGACGAAAACACCGCCCATGATGAACAGAACAAATTCCTGACGGACCGTTACTGCAATGATGCCTAGTGCGGCACCCAGTCCAAGTGAGCCCACATCACCCATAAAGACCTGTGCAGGATAGGTGTTAAACCATAAGAATCCGAGACCGGCACCGACAATCGCACCACAGATGACCACCACCTCGCCCACGCCGGGAACATAGGGGATTGCCAGATAATCGGAATAGTAGAGATGGCCCGTCGCATAGGCGAAAATTCCAAGCGCACCGGCCACCATCACCGTCGGCATGATCGCCAGCCCATCCAGACCATCGGTCAGATTGACCGCATTGGAGCTACCCACAATCACAAAGTAGGTCAGCACGATATAACCGAGCCCCAACGGCAGCATAAAGTTTTTAAAGAATGGGAGAATTAGCTCATGCTCAGCGGGCACCTGTGCCGTTAGATAAAGCACAACTGCAGCGGTGATACCAAATACCGACTGCCACAGATACTTATGGCGCGCCTTCAGGCCATCAGAATGTTGGTTGGAGACCTTCTTAATATCATCGATACCACCAATCAGGCCGAAGGCGAGTGTGGTTATCAGAACAATCCAGATAAAGCGATTCTCAAGATCGGCCCACAGCAGCGTTGAGACCGCTATTGAAAAGA
>JAPHSO010000043.1 GCA_026193675.1 Gammaproteobacteria bacterium
CGGCATATCAAGACGATCACAGATCTGTTTCAGCTCTGTAGCGGTCTCCATCACCAGCTCTTCTGACTCGATCACACAGGGACCGGCAATCAGAAACAGAGGTTGCTCAATACCAACATCAAATCCGCAAAGTTCCATCAACTAGTCCTCTTTGTGGTGACGCGCAGCCATCACAAAACCACTAAACAGTGGGTGTCCATCACGGGGTGTAGAGGTAAACTCTGGGTGGAACTGACAGGCAATAAACCAGGGGTGATCCTCGATCTCAACCACCTCAACCAGTTCACCATTCTCAGAGAGACCGGTAAATTTCAGACCTGCATCGCTCAACACCTGGCGATAACCGTTATTAAATTCATAACGATGGCGATGACGCTCAATAATGTTGTTGCTTCCATAGAGGCCCGCGACCCGACTTCCTTCGCTTAAGATACAATTCTGCCCACCCAGACGCATGGTTCCGCCCAGATCAGAATCGATATCACGAACCTCTTTCTCGCCGTCGGCAGTGGTCCACTCGGTAATCAGAGCGATCACCGGATGTTTAGTATAGGGACGAAACTCGGTGCTGTGTGCCTCTTCAAGACCGGCCATATGTCGTGCATATTCGATTACCGCAACCTGCATACCGAGACAGATACCAAGATAGGGGATCTTATTCTCACGGGCATACTGCGCTGCTGCTATCTTGCCCTCAACACCGCGCTCACCAAATCCACCTGGAACCAGAATCGCATCCATCTTTGCAAGTGCATCACAACCGTTGTTCTCTAACTCTTCAGAATCGACATATTCGATCTTCACCTTGGTGAGAGTATGTACACCTGCATGGATCAGCGATTCAGACAGCGACTTATAAGATTCGGTCAGGTCGACATACTTGCCCACCATCGCAATGGTCACCTCTCCGGTGGGGCTGTCCATCGCATCGATCACAGCCTCCCATTCGGAGAGATCGGCAAGTGGTACATCCAGATGTAGTTTCTCCACCACGATCTGGTCAAGCCCCTGCTGATGCAGCCCTTCAGGAATCTGGTAGATGGTGCGCGCATCCAGGGCAGAGATAACCGCCCGCTGTTCAACATTGGTAAACAGGGCGATTTTGCGCTTCTCATCCTCAGGAATCTCTCGATCAGCACGACATAGTAGTACGTCTGGCTGAATACCGATGGAGCGCATCTCCTTCACCGAATGTTGAGTCGGCTTGGTTTTCAGTTCGCCGGCTGTTGGGATATAGGGGAGCAGTGTGAGGTGCATATAGAGGCAGTTGTCGTGACCGAGCTCAACACCCATCTGGCGAATCGCCTCCATAAACGGCAGTGATTCGATATCACCCACTGTTCCACCAATTTCAACCATCGCCACATCAAAACCTTCGGCACCGGCAATAATGCGATGTTTGATCTCATCGGTAATATGGGGAATGACCTGTACAGTTCCGCCAAGGTAGTCACCACGACGCTCCTTGGTGATAACACTCTCGTAAACTCTACCGGCAGTAAAGTTGTTACGCTTGCCCATCTTGGTACGAATAAAGCGCTCGTAGTGCCCAAGGTCGAGATCGGTCTCAGCACCATCTTCGGTCACAAAGACCTCTCCATGTTGAAACGGACTCATGGTGCCCGGATCGACGTTGATATAGGGATCGAGCTTAAGCATAGTGACTTTCAGGCCACGCGCTTCAAGAATAGCTGCTAGAGATGCGGCCGCGATTCCCTTACCCAGAGATGAGACCACGCCACCAGTTACGAAGATGTATTTTGTCATTCGGTTCTGTCAAAAAGTTGTAATTAGAGTGACAGACAAATGTTTTAGCTCGGAAATTTTATGAGTCTGCATAAATATCGCGTAGGACATTGGTTTCACAAGGAAATTTCAGAAGAAGTGGCATATTAATAATTATGACCGACTGATGAAATATTTCTTGTGGAATCGAGGGACAAGCGAGATTGTGCATGACTCATGAATTTTCCGACTTAAATGCCTGTATAAACAGGGATGACATTGTCCGCTTTTTGCGCCCAATTTTCAATGAAATTCATTGAGGCAACCATTGAATAACGGCCCCTTCATCTCCCTCTTTTGCTGAAAAATCCTCCGCCACACAGAGATTAGGGATAGCAACCAGCTGCTCACCCAGATAGATCAACGGATAGCGCTCACGTAACCAGGGCGGAACGGCCGCCTCCTGGAACAGATTTTTCAGGGTATGGTGCTCTACCCGGCCCTGAGGTCGGATACGTTCTCCCCCCTCGCGCCAGCGAACGGAAACTTTATATTCATTCAGCAACTCGATACGAATCCCTGCGCCCGCTCTTCTCTCATGCTTCAGTAAACCCAATCCCTCTGGCAGCGCGAGCTCATTCTGAAGATCCCAGTTCAGCGGCTGGTGATTAAAATCGGCTACAAGCCGTCTCATCAGGTAGAGTCGGTTACGGTAGCGCCGCACCTCGGCACCAAACCAGTCGATACATGGATGGGCATCCTCTCTGGAGTTGAGCCCCTCATCGATAATCTGATCGATAATTTTAGAGGCAGGTGGTAGATAGCCGTTACCGGCTATCCAGTAGCGCAGCAGATTACGGCAGCGCCCACGTTCATGATTTAAAAGCGCAGCACAATCGAGTATCAGAGGCTCTAACTGCACCGTCTGCAGATCCAGTTGCGCCAACTGATCTAAAAGCTGAGCTGACTCTCGAAGCTGTTCAGCACTACGCACCAGCGCCTTTTTGACACCACCTCGTTGCCGCTCAATGATTGGCATCAACTCATGGCGAATGAGGTTACGCTCAATCGTACAGTCACGATTACTGGGATCTTCAATCCAGTTAAGATTGTGATGCTCGGCATAGTCGACAATCTGCTGGCGGGAGATAGTCAGCAGTGGACGAACCACTCGCCCCAATCCCAACTCTCGCTCCTCAGGGATCGCCGCCAGGCCATGCACACCGCTACCACGTATCAATCGCATGAGTACCGTTTCGGCCTGGTCATCACTATGGTGGCCCTGCAGCAGAATATCTCCATTTTCCAACTGCTTTTCAAATAGTTGATAACGGGCGGTACGGGCATCACTCTCCAATCCATGGCCACTCTTCTCAACCACAACCTGTTCGATCTGAACCGGGATCTGCCAACTCTCGCACAACTCAGCACAGTGGCTGGCCCAGCCATTTGATTCAGTTTGGAGTTGGTGGTTGATATGGATTGCCGACAGGGGCAGACCATGAAGTTGATGCAGTTGTCGCATCAGATGTAACAGTACGGTCGAATCGACGCCGCCACTCAGGGCGACAACGACGCGTTTAAAGGGGGAATAATTTTGAAGCTGCTGCCACAGCCAGTCAACATCGATTGGCTGCTTAGCTCCCACGGTTTTACTCTTCGAAGTTGCCGAAGGACATCAACCGCTGATAACGCTCCTCAACAAGCTGGTCGAGGGGAAGCGTATCGAGGTGATTGAGGTTTTCGATAATGGCACTCTTCACATTTTGAGCCATCTCATCAATATCACGGTGTGCGCCACCCAACGGTTCGGGCACAATCCGATCAATCAGACCCAGCTCCTGCAGACGCCCGGATGTGATCCCCAGTGCCTCGGCAGCATCAGATGCACGCTCGGCACTCTTCCACAGAATCGAGGCACACCCTTCGGGTGAAATGACAGAATAGGTGCTGTACTGCAGCATCATCACACGATCACCCACACCGATAGCAAGTGCCCCCCCTGAACCACCTTCACCAATGACAGTACAGATGATTGGGGTCTTCAGACGTGACATCACAAACAGATTTCGGGCAATCGCTTCGGACTGTCCACGCTCCTCAGCACCCACACCGGGGTAGGCGCCAGGGGTGTCGATAAATGTGACAATCGGCATTTTGAATCGCTCGGCCATCTCCATTAATCGTTGTGCCTTGCGATAACCCTCAGGACGGGGCATACCAAAATTACGGATCACCTTCTCTTTGGTGTCGCGTCCCTTCTGCTGGCCAATAACCATCACAGGGCGCCCATCAATTCGTGCCACACCGCCTACAATGGCGGCATCATCGGCATAGGCGCGATCGCCATGCAGCTCTTCAAAATCGGTAAATACTCTTTCGATATAGTCGAGAGTATAAGGGCGCTGGGGATGACGAGCCAGTTGCGCTGTCTGCCATGAGTCGAGTTTGGTAAAGATTGTCTCGGTCAGGCTCTTACTCTTGGCCTTCAGTCGATTAATCTCTTCACCAATATTGACTTCAGAGTCGTCGCCCACATAGCGCAGCTCCTCAATTTTCGCCTCAAGTTCGGCGATAGGCTGCTCAAAGTCTAAGAAATTCAGGTCCATAGGATTACTTTAATTATGTCTCTCGTTGTGGGGGATTCTAACCCAAATCGGTCAGCTTTTCCCATAATCTAATCTCACATTTTCTTCACCAAAGGTGTGGCACAGCCTCTGCATCAACTGTTCAGCGGGCCTGATATGCCAGTCATCCCCTAAAAGGAGTTGGGCTTTCGCCCCCCGATTCAGATATTCAATCTGAATTGGCGTGATCCCCTCACAGTATGGCTCTATCGTACTGCGTAGCTTGGCGAGCTGCTCTGCACCGCTCTCATGGCTCAACACAAGCTGTAACTTTTTAGCATAACGCTCGCGTGCGCCATCAATATCAGTGACAAAATTTGCCTGCATTCGGTTCATTCCCGAATAGTCATCGACTGATGCTTCTCCCTCAACCACCACCAGACGATCACGGGCAAGCATATCTCCAAACTGTGCATAGGCTTCAGTAAACAGGGCTATCTCAACCCTGGCACTCTTATCATCCAGTGTAATGAAGGCGATCTTATCGCCCCGTTTGGTATTCATGGTTCGGATCGCAATGATCAGACCCGAAATAATGATATTGCGCCCCTTCTCCGGTTTTATGCCGGAGATACGAGTCGATATAAACTGCCCCAACTCATCCAGATAGCGATCTATGGGATGACCCGTTAGGTATAGCCCCAGAGTCTCCTTCTCGCCCCCGAGACGGGTATCATCGTCCCATTCTGGCAGTTCAGGGATCTCGGTGGCACTCTGCTGCAGCGACTCCCCTTCAAATCCAAACAGGTCATCGATACCTGCGGCCTGGTTCTTGGCATCCTGATCGGCAAGTTGAATCGCATTGGGCAGCACCGCCATCATGCTGGCTCGGGTCGCCTTCAGACTATCGAGGGCACCTGCACGAATCAGTGAGTCCAGCACCCGCTTGTTGGTCTTTCTCAGATCGACACGTCGACAGAACTGGTAAAGATCGGTGAAGAGCTCTTTTTTGCGCTCTTCAACAATCCCCTCAATGGCCCCTTCACCCACCCCCTTGATGGCTCCAAGTCCATAGACCACCTCCCCTGAGGGGAGTACGGTAAATTTGTATTCACTATGGTTGATGCTGGGTGAGAGCACCTTGAGCTTCATGGAACTGCACTCATCGATCAACATCACCACTTTATCGGTGTTATCCATATCGGCGGAGAGCACCGCTGCCATAAATGCTGAGGGATAGTGAGCCTTGAGCCAGGCGGTCTGGTAGGAGACCAGCGCATAGGCGGCAGAGTGTGACTTGTTAAAACCGTAACCGGCAAACTTCTCCATCAGATCGAAGATATAGGTCGCGGTCTTCTCCTCTACCCCGTTTTCAAGCGCACCCTTGGTAAAGATGTCACGCTGCTTGGCCATCTCTTCCGGTTTTTTCTTGCCCATTGCGCGGCGCAGCATGTCGGCTCCACCCAGTGTGTAACCGGCCAGCACCTGAGCGATCTGCATCACCTGCTCCTGGTAGAGGATAACCCCGTAGGTCGGTTGCAGAATCGGCTCCAGATCAGGGTGTGGATACTCCACCTTGGCCCGCCCGTGCTTACGGTTAATAAAATCATCCACCATTCCAGACTGTAGTGGACCGGGACGGAACAGTGCCACCAGCGCGATAATATCTTCAAAACAGTTGGGCAGCAGGCGGCTAATGAGCTCCTTCATTCCCCGCGACTCAAGCTGGAATACCGCTGTGGTCTGACTATCCATTAAAAGTCTGAAGGTGGCGGGATCATCGAGAGGAATTGTCGCAATGTCGACCTTCTTACCAAATGAGTTTTCAATGTGTTTGAGCGCCCAGTCGATAATCGTCAGCGTTCTCAGTCCAAGGAAGTCGAACTTAACCAGCCCCACCGCCTCAACATCGTTCTTATCAAACTGAGAGACCACATTGCCGCCACCCTCATCACAATAGAGCGGTGTAAAATCGGTCAGTGCGGTGGGTGAAATCACCACACCACCGGCATGCTTGCCGGCGTTGCGGGTGAGTCCCTCAAGTCGACGCGCCATATCGAGTAGCGCCGCCACCTCTTCGTCACGCTCATAGAGGTCACGCAGGTCATCCTCCTGCTCCATCGCCTGCTCAAGGGTGATACCAACCTCAAACGGAATCAACTTGGCGATCTGATCGACAAATCCATAGGGGTGGTTCATGACTCGCCCTACATCACGCACCACCGCCTTCGCCGCCATCGAACCGTAGGTGATGATCTGCGACACCTTGTCCCGACCATAGTCGCGGGCCACGTAGTCGATGACGCGATCACGCCCATCCATACAGAAGTCGATATCAAAATCTGGCATCGATACACGTTC
>JAPHSO010000041.1 GCA_026193675.1 Gammaproteobacteria bacterium
CGATTGGCCGCCTCCATAATGCCAGGGCCACCTCCAGAGATGATGGTAAAACCGGCATCAGCAAGCGAGGCTGCCGTTTGACGCGCCGATTGGTAGTAGCGATCCGTTTCAGGGGTGCGGGCCGAGCCGAAAATAGATACAGCAAAATCGACCCCAGAGAGGGTATCAAATCCTTCAGTAAACTCGCTCATAATGCGAAACAGTCGCCACGATTCATCCGCTTTTAGATCTTCAATCATTCTCTATCTCTCTATTCTGTACATCACTATTCTGGGTGTTACGCTTTAACCGATGCTGCGCACCAAATACGAGCATCCCTACGCCTGATAGCATCCCATATTCGATCCACAGATAAAACGCCCACAGCCACCATATGAGCCAAAAATAGGAGCTTTTTCCCAATAAAACCGTTCACTTACACCATTTATCTCAATTTAAGCTGATAAAAGTGATAATTGGCTAACATCTTGGTGCATAAAGGGTTGTGATTGCTACAAAATTCAATATATTAGGAGTGATTATTAAGAACATCTTCAAAAGATAACTAGAAGAGATAACAAGCAGGCATGGAAAAGAGACTTTTAACCGAACAGATGCACGCCTACGGCCAGTGGAAGAGTGAGCTCATCAAGAATATTGAGCGTTACCAGGGGTGGCTTGAAGAGAATGAGATGGGTACACCGGAGGATGAGTTACAGATCTACGAAATTCTCGGTCAGCTCCGTTCAGACAAGCTCACCATCGCCTTTGTTGCAGAATTTGCTCGTGGTAAGACCGAACTGATTAATGCCATCTTCTTCTCAGAGTATGACCGTCGTCTACTCCCCTCTGAGGCTGGGCGTACCACCATGTGCCCCACCGAGCTGCTCTACGATTCTAACGAAGATCACGCCTATATTCGTCTGCTCTCGATTGAGACAAGACTCTCAGATATTCCAATTGCCGAATACAAGCAAGATCCCATTAACTGGACCTCGATGGAGCTTGATCTCGAAAATCCAGACTCTATGGCTGAATCTTTCCAGGAGATCGTCAGAACTAAGATGGTCTCAATCGCCGATGCCAAGCAGTTGGGACTCTACACCGATGAAGATGAGAAGATTCATGCTAAAAACGGTAATGCGCCATCTGAGATTGAGGTGCCTATGTGGCGCCATGCCATCATCAGCTTCCCCCATCCACTGTTAAAGCAGGGGCTGGTTATTCTCGATACGCCAGGGCTCAACGCCCTCGGCTCTGAGCCCGAACTGACGCTTAATATGCTACCCAATGCTCAGGCGGTGCTATTTATTATTGCTGCCGATACCGGTGTGACCAAATCAGACCTCGACATGTGGGCGATCAACATCAAGCCACTTCGCAAAAATACCGGTGGCAAAGGTCTGGTTGTGGTGCTTAACAAGGTCGATACCCTGTGGGATGAGCTCAAGTCTTCAGATCAGGTTGATAAAGTGATTCAAAAGCAGTGCGAAGAGGCGGCAACCACTCTGGGAATCGGTACCGAGATGGTTATTCCCTGCTCTGCACAGAAGGGATTGCTGGCCAAGATTCGTCATGATCAGGAGCTTATTGAGCGCAGTAATATCCATCGGCTGGAGCGCATCCTCGCCAACGATATTATTCCGTCACAACAGGATCTGGTACGAGAGCATGTGAAGAGCGCCATTGGCGCCATGGTTAAAGAGTCTCATGGACTGCTTAGAACAAAACTGACCAGTACCAAGGGGCAACTTGATGAGCTGGCAGGGCTAAGTGGTAAGAATACTCAGGTGATTGAACACCTGATGTCCAAGACCCGGGAAGAGCAGGTCGACTACCATAAAAATCTGGAATCATTTAACTCTAACAAAAAGCTACTTTCACAACATAGTAAGGAGCTTCTGGCACGTCTGAGTCTGACCAAACTTGATAAGCTGGTATCAAAGAGCCGTCACTCCATGAGTGAGAGCTGGACCACTGGCGGACTTAAGAAGGGGATGAAAACCTTCTTCGATGGTGTTAATGAGATGTTTGAAGAGGTGGACGACTACTCTGATCAGATGAATCGTCTGGTGACAACTCTCTACCGCAAGTTCCATGTTGAACATAACATCCCAGAGATCGAACCTATTCTCTACGATCCCAAGCCCTATCTTGATGAGCTACTTAAACTCAACGATGAGGCGGAGGAGTTTCGTAATAGCCCGGTTACCACCCTTACCGAGCAGTCATTTGTTATTAAGAAGTTCTTCATCTCGCTGGTCAGTCACGCCCGCAATATATTCTTCAAGGCACACCGAGATGCTGAGAAGTGGCATAAATCGGCCCTTTCACCTCTGGTTAAACAGATTAAAGAGCGTAAATCCGATATGGAAAAGCGGCTGGATAATCTGCGAAAAGCAAGCCAGTCTGGAGAGACGATTCAGACCCAGGTTGATGAGCTGAAGAAGATCGGTATGGCACAGAAGAAGCAGTTTGATGATGTTACAGCGATCTACAAGGCGATTAACAAGTAACAGCTCTCTTCAAAAAGTCTCAGCTGGTCTATAATCCCCTGTCCACAATAACCACCTACGATCTGAGAACGCTAATCCACTTTAATGGCTAATCCACTTCCATCTGACTCTGTTGGTGTTGTCATACCCGACACGCTTCAATTTGATGAGCCTCTTACACTTGATTGCGGTCGTACGCTTAATAGCTATGAGCTGATCTACGAGACCTATGGCACACTCAATGAGGCCCGTAGTAATGCCATTCTCATTTGTCATGCATTGAGTGGGGATCACCACGCTGCCGGTTATCACAGCATCGAAGATCGTAAACCTGGATGGTGGGAATCGGCTATCGGGCCAGGAAAACCGATCGATACCAACAGATTTTTCGTTGTCTCCCTCAACAATCTCGGTGGCTGTAAAGGCTCAACCGGCCCCAACACCATCAACCCCGCCACCAACAAGCAGTGGGGCCCTGACTTCCCAATTGTGACGGTGCGAGATTGGGTTGAGAGTCAGGCACGTTTGAGTGACCGTCTTAACATCGACAGGTGGTGTGCAATTATTGGCGGCTCCCTTGGTGGCATGCAGGTGATGCAATGGGCCATCGACTACCCTGAACGAATCGATCATGCCGTTATCATCGCCTCTGCACCGAATCTAACCGCGCAAAATATCGGCTTTAATGAGGTGGTGCGCCAGGCATTGCGTACCGATCCCAACTTCCATGATGGCCACTACTACGAACATGAGACTGTTCCCAGTGGTGGGATGAAGATTGCCCGCATGCTGGGACACATCACCTATCTCTCTGATGATGCAATGCGCGCCAAATTTGGCCGTGAGCTGCGCGAAGAGAGGATTCAGTACGGCTATGATGTCGATTTTCAGGTTGAGAGTTATCTGCGTTATCAGGGTGAATCCTTCGTCAACAAGTTTGATGCCAACACCTATCTGTTGATGACCAAATCGCTCGATTACTTCGATCCCGCAGATAAACATGGGGGTAATCTTTCGGAGGCGCTGAAGGGTGTCACCTCAAAGTTTCTGGTGATCTCTTTCACCAGTGACTGGCGCTTTTCACCTGAGCGTTCACGAGAGATTGTTAAGGCGCTAGTCGACAATGATAAAACCGTCAGTTATGCCGAGATTGAGGCCAACCACGGTCACGACGCATTCCTGATCCCGATTCCCCGTTATCTTGAAATATTTGACGCCTATATGAAACGAGTCGCTGATAAGATTGAGGAGATTGACGCATGAGCCTGCTCCGACCCGACCTCGATATCATTAGTGAGTGGATCGCCCCTAATAGCCGTGTTCTTGATCTGGGTTGCGGTGACGGCACCCTGCTCGACTCTCTGCAACGGCAACGCAATGTCGATGGTTATGGACTGGAGATCGATCCCGATAATATTGAGGCCTGCATCAAAAAAGGGGTCAACGTGATCCAGAGTGACCTTGATGCGGGACTGAGCGACTACTTCAACGATGAGTCTTTCGATTACGTGGTGATGACCCAGACCCTGCAGGCGATGAACTATCCCTCCAGACTACTCAAGGAGATGTTGCGTGTCGGTAAAGAGGGGATCGTCACCTTCCCCAACTTTGGTCACTGGAAGAGCCGCCTGCAGATCGCCATCGGTGGACACATGCCGGTCTCCCGCTCTCTACCCAACGAGTGGTTCAACACACCCAATATCCATCTCTGTACCTTGAACGATTTTGAGACCCTCTGTGAGCGTCTCGACATCGTTATTCTTGAACGTCAGGTGGTCGATGTCTCCCACCGCAATCGCTTCATTATGAATCTATGGCCCAATCTCCTTGGAGAGATCGCTATCTATCGATTCAAGTGTGGCGTCACGATATAGAAAAGCCCCATCAGCACAACGACGCCACCTGCCAGGTGAGTCACTAGAGGTTGTCGAATCCAGCCACTAACCTTTCCGGCAACCAGGCCCATCGCAAACAGGTTTGGCAGAGTGCCCAAACCAAACGCCAGCAACAGCAACCCGCCCTGTAGCGCACTGCCTGCCGAAATGGCCCAAATTAAGACACTATAGACCAGGCCACAGGGCAGCCAGCCCCACACCAGTCCCATCGTCAGGGCTTGAGACACTGATCGAATCGGCAGTAGCTTGCGTGCAAATGGCTCGATAAAGCGCCAAACAAATCCACCGAGCTTCTCCACTCCGGTTAGGCCAAACCACCAGCCACCAAGATAGAGACCCAGGGCCACCATAAACAGGCCTGCGACAGTTTGCATCACCACCTTGGCCTGTTGCAGTAACAGCAGATCTCCCATCCAGGCACCTGCCCCCCCCACCAGCAGCCCGGCGATGGTGTAGCTCATCAGGCGACCGCTGTTATAACTGATCAGATAGGGGAGCTGGGCACGCCATTGCATCCGTCTCTCTTCGGGCAGGCCAATACTCAGAGTTGCAACGATTCCGCCACACATACCGACGCAGTGAACACCACCCAGCAGCCCCACCAAAAAGGCGGCGAAGTAACTGATCTCAATCATTGCCCCTCTCTTTGATCCTCACCCAGACTCTGCCAGGGTGCGAAACGCTGCAACAGCATCAATCCGGGGAGGGCGATTACCGCACAGATAATGAAAAACTCAGCCCAGCCTACCGCCTCCACCAGGAATCCTGTGGGGGCCGATGCAATCACCCGAGGAATGCCCATCAGACTGGTGAGCAGTGCATACTGGGTAGCGGTAAATTTTTTATTGGTAATACTCGCCATAAATGCGACATAGGCGGCCGTTCCCATGCCGCCACTCAGGTTCTCAAAGGCGATAACAGCTGCCAACCAATCCAGTTCATGACCAACCCAAACCAGAATCGCAAACCCGGCAGTTGAGATCGCCTGTAATCCCCCAAAGATCCACAACGAGCGATTGATGCCCCAGCGCAGGATTAAAAATCCTCCCAGCAACCCACCAATAATGGTGGCCCAAAAACCGAACAGTTTTGCGACCGCTCCAATCTCGCTCTTGCTGTATCCCATATCGAGATAGAACGGTGTGGTCATTGAGGCCGCCATCGTATCACCAAGCTTATAGAAGAGGATAAATGCGAGGATCAAGACAGCCTCAGGTCGGGAAAAGTACTCGATAAATGGGTCGACCACCGCCTCCCTGATGTTGATTGGCGTCCCCTCAGGCTCATCAGGCTCTTTTGCCAGCAGGGTCGCCACTACGCCCACTAACATCGACAAAGCCATCAACAGGTAGACCATCTGGAAATCGAAGATATCGGCTAAAATAAGACCGCCACTGCCGGCAAGCAGCATACCGATGCGATAGCCGTTTACATAGAGAGAAGAGCCCAACCCCAGCTCATTATCCTTGAGATCTTCACGACGATAGGCATCGACCACAATGTCCTGACTGGCTGAGAAAAATGTTACCAGAAAGGCGATACCCGCCAGCAACCAGGGATCTTCAGCGGGATTGCTAAAGCCGAGCCAGATGATCGAAACCATAAGTGAGATCTGCGCCAACAACATCCAGCCGCGGCGGCGACCCAAAAAGGGCAGGGTAAATCGATCCAGTACCGGCGCCCAGATAAACTTGAGGGTATAGGGGAGTCCAACCAGAGCAAACAGCCCGATGACCGAGAGATCAACGCCATCCTCGCGCATCCACGCCTGAAGTACTGATCCGGTCAACAGCAGAGGGAGGCCGCAGGCAAATCCCATCACAAAGGCGACACCCATCCGCCAGTAGAAAGAGCGGTTTTTAAGTATGTTCCAGACCACTAACCGAGGATCTCCACAGCCATGCCAACCTCGATTTGACCACATCCCTCAGCGATCACATTCTGTCCAAAGTAGATCCTGTTCTCTCGCATACGATAGCTCGCCAATGTCTTAATCGGTTCAGCCCCCTTCATTCCTGTATCAAGGTCGATTGTTGGAATCACACAGCGACTACAGGGTTTGACGATACGCAGGGTGATATCTCCGATTCGTATCTTCTGCCAGCCATCTTCGGCAAAGGGCTCACACCCATCAATCACCAAATTGGGACGAAAGCGCTGCATCGTAACAGGGCTTTCAAGTCGAGCATTGAGGTCATCTAATGAAGGTTGTGAAATCAGCAGAATCGGAAAGCCGTCACTAAAGGCGGTCCGCTCGCCAACATTGGCAAAGTTCGGATCAACCTGACGCAATTCATTCTCGGGAAAGTAGACCAGCCGACTCGGCTCTCCTAGAAACTGACTCAACCATTCAGCGGCCTCATCACCGCCATCAATGGCTGCACATTGATCATTCCAGACCTTAACAAGTGAGCGCTCACTATCTTTGGGATAGCTTATCTTAATAGATTTAGAATCTGGAGCACTTATTTTCAGACCATCAGCCATTAACTCAGTCTTTACCATTGTCATACGGGGTAGCTGACGCTGGGTGCGCATCACTCCGGCCTCATCAATCACCATCCAGCGGCGATCACCTGCCAGACCAAAATGATCGATTTGAGCATGCTTAAGTGTGATCGCACCCAGTGATTTGACCGGGTGGATCGATAGTCCGCTTACCTTAATA
>JAPHSO010000182.1 GCA_026193675.1 Gammaproteobacteria bacterium
GAGAAGTGAAGTTAGATTGCGGGCAGACCAGTCAGGGTAATTCATGAGGGACTCAAATGGGATTGAAAAATTAACCACGAATTTTACATGGTCGTTGGAGCTACGGTCTAGCGAATGGGATAGATAATTTAGAACTCTGGATACCCATATGATGAGGATCAATTAAATAGCGCCACCTGCACTATATGCAATACCACTTAGTAAGTACCACAAAACAGAGGTGATTTATACCGGCTCTATTGTGTTAATCTGCGCATCTGAAAATGGGGCAAGAGGATGAGTGCAGACCATTTTTAGAGAAATTTGAATATGACGAAGAGTCTGGAACTGCCTTCTGTCGGCTTCCCAATATTTCTAAGTTTTAACGTTTACAGGTTTTCCATTGGTAGATAAAACACGCTTTATACGTGCACTCCGACCCTTCTCCTTTGTGGTGGCGGTCTCGTCGTGTCTGCTTGGCGTGGTGCTGGCCTATGTGGATGGCGCGCAAAATATCTATCTGGGTGCATTGCTCGTCGTAACGGGGCTGATTCTGCAAAGTGCCGTCAATCTGATCAATGATTATAGCGATCGCGAAAACCGCGAATATAGCACTGAACAGCGTGAGCGCATCATTCGCAATATGAAAATTGGCAGAGCCCTGTTTCTGATGGTGGTGGTGCTAGGTCTCTACATGGTCTCAATTCGAGGGCTACCGCTACTGGCTCTTGGACTTGTTGGAATCCTGGGCGCTTGGGGCTACACCTGCGGCACCATCAACTATAAACAGCGTGGATTGGGTGTGGTTCTGGTCTTCTTCCTGATGGGCGTGATGATGATCGGTGGCTGCTACTACACCATGAGCGGTAATTATCAGTGGTCTATTTTCTGGCTCTCGATTCCGTTCAGTCTGTTCACGTCACTGCTGTTACTGGCCAATGAGCTGCGCGATTTTGAAGAGGATAGCAAAAATGGTATCGCCACCCTGACGGTTCGCATCGGTTTCAACCATTCGATCAAACTCTACGGAGTGATGTTGTCACTAATATACATCTCCTCACTTCTGCTCTACTGGCAGGGGATGCTTTCAACGGTGTTGTTGCTGTTAATCCCCCTTATTGCAACGCCGGCACCACTACGTCTGCTGCATCGTGGTCCGGATAGCCGCAAGGTGTTACCGCAACTTACCGGGCGCCTCTACTTTGTTTATAGTGCCGCCTTTCTTGTCACCTTAATGATAGAGCCCTCGCTACCGATATGAACCAGGATCCTGTACTCGCCATAGCCCTGCCGCTCACCCTATTTTGTATTATGTTGAGCATGGGGACCACCCTGCAGCTTGCCGATTTTAGGCGAGTGCTGGGGATTCCAAAAATCATCATGATCGGTCTCATCAGTCAGATGATCTTGCTGCCGCTGTTGGTGTTGGCTGTCATCATCCTTTTAGAGATTCCTTTTAAACTTTCGCCAGAGATTATTGTCGGTTTCATGATCCTCGCTTTAAGTCCCGGTGGTACCACCTCTAATCTGTTCTCATTTATGGCCGGTGGTCGGGTTGCCCTATCGATCACCCTGACAGCGGTGGTGAGCCTGCTCACCCCCATCACCATTCCTCTTCTGGGTGCGCTGGTACTGCAGTGGCAGATGGGTAGCAGTAGTGATCTATCGCTGCCGCTGATACCCACCTTTATGAAACTGGCGGTGGTCACCATCATTCCGGTGGCGTTAGGTATGGTGTTGCGCCACCGCTATCCAGACTTCTGTCTGCGGAATCAAAATCAGATCACCAGGGTACCGATGGTGATGCTGTTGCTGGTGATTGGCGGCATCATTTTGACCAACATCGAGCAGATGCCAATGCTGTTAGAGATGACGGCGATACCAGCGCTGTTGATAGCATCACTGGCACTGGCGATGGGCTATAGCTTTGCTCGACTGAGCCGTTCAGATCGACAGGATTCACATACCGTTGCGATTGAGACCGGTATCCAGAATGGTGGTACCGCAATCCTGGTGACAGGCACGATTCTGCACAATCCGGTGATGACCATTGCGCCGGTGATGTACGGCATTCTGATGCTGATCCCCACCTTGATCTATATCGCCTGGGCCAAACGACGTTGAGTAATCAGGAGAGGGGCGCCAGACTATCGAGTAGTTTTGGTGAACAGACGGTAACCCAAACTGAGCGTGAGCAGCTGATTCGTAGCGTTTTCAAACGTGTAGCACCCCGTTACGATCTGATGAATGACATGATGAGCATGGGGATTCACCGTCTCTGGAAATGGCGCTTCTGTCGTGAGATTCTGCAACAGCAACAGGCCCCGCAGAAAAATGAGAACCGGCTAACCATCGATCTTGCCGGAGGCACCGCCGATATTGCGCTTGGACTGCAACGGGATCACGGTGATGTGATGGTGGTCGATCCCAGCCATGAGATGATGCAGGTGGGTCAGCAGCGAGCAGATGGTTCGATTCAATTTATTGGGGGCAGTGGCGAGGCGATCCCGCTGGCGGATAACAGTGTTGATGTGCTGACCATCTCGTTTGGGATTCGTAACAGCACGGATCTCAGCGCTACGCTGGATGAGATCTACCGCGTCCTAAAACCGGGTGGGCGCTTTTATTGTCTGGAGTTCAGCACGCCGAAATTCTGGTTACGTGCCGCCTATAATCTCTGGTCGCGTCTGGTGATCCCCAGACTTGGTGCGATGGTCTCCGGCAATCCTGATGCCTACACCTATCTGATTGAATCGATCCGCAAATTTCCCGATCAACATGAGATGGTTAAACATATTGAGCAGAGCGGTATGGAGCGCTGTAGTTTCACCAACCTCAGTTTTGGCATCGCCTGTATCCACCGGGCAAATAAACCGACGTAATTTTTTATTCATGGGGTCGCAAATGGAGTGAGTTTGTTGGCATCCGGCAGGAACTGTGACTCCATTTGACTCCGACACCTTACATTCAATTTAATCCAATGAATGCTCGCGCATTACGCGCAGAAATTTGGGCAGCTCAATTTGTGTCACCCCCTGTAGATCCTTAGCGAACTGTAACAGGTTCCGCTCAAAGGGATGGAGCTGCAGCCCCTTTCTAACCAGTGTAATGACATTCTCTTTATCATCGAGTGAGATCTTCATCGCTCGATTGCCAAAGGTGGCGTTAATGGTTTCCATCACCCATTTAGAGGTGTTCTGGTCATCGTGCCAGAGATTCATACTGAGAATCCCCTTGGGCTTCAAAAAGTTGAAGACCGCACTAAAGAACTGGTTGCCGACAACTGAGTCGGAGAGACCATCGTTTACAAAGGCGTCGACCAGGATCAGGTCGTAGTGATTTGAGTGACTGCTGCGGAGCTGCTGAATGTGGTGACGAATATCATTTATATGAACCGTCAGCCGCAGGTCATCAGGCAGATGAAAGTATTGACGCGCAGTCTGATAGACCTCGCCTCTTAGCTCTACAACATCAATTTCACAATCGGGTAGGTGATTGAGCAGGAATTTAACCAGCGATCCGCCGCCAAGGCCGACGATGAGAATCTTCCTCGGTTTGGGTTGAAAGATGAGGGATGTCAGCATCGCCCGGGTATAGCTGAGATGCAGGTAGTTGGGATCATTGAGCAGGTAACTACTCTGTTTGGCGGGGCTACCAAAATGGAGAGAGCGCTCGTTCCGATTTTCAATCACCTCAATGAGGCCATGCTCATCGCGTGTTGAGTGGAGTCTCTTCTCGCCAAAGCCGAACATAACCTCGCCTATTCCACCTTTAATAGCAGAGCATCTAACCTGCGGCTGGAGAGGATTCGTTTGAGCCATGCAAAGAGATAGGCGGGGATGGTGACCGGATAGCGAACTTTGGCCCGTTTGGATTCAATCGCATGAATCACCCTTTTCAACACGGCCTCTGGTGGTAGGGTGAAGGGGGTCGGCGGTCCCTGATTGGCCAGTCGTCTCTCGGTCACTTCGTATAGATCCTTAAAGTGGCTCTGTTCTTTATCGATATTCTTTTTATAAAGTTCGAACCCGTTACTACGGAAGCGAGAGCTGATTGGCCCCGGCTCAATCAGTGAAACCTGAATACCACTGCCCTGAAGTTCCAGCCTCATGGTATCGGTCAGCCCCTCAAGTGCAAACTTACTGGCGTTGTAGGCGCCACGAAAACGTAGTGTCACATAACCGAGTAGGGAGCTGTTCTGAATGATGCGACCCTGGCCCTGTTTGCGCATAACGGGTATCACGCGATTGGTCAGCTCCTGGGTGCCAAATAGATTGGTCTCAAACTGAAAGCGTAATAGATCGCGAGTTAGATCTTCAACCGCGCCGGGTTGACCAAAGGCACCATTATTAAATAGCACATCGATACGACCACTGGTTAGTTCAAGAATGTGATCAACAGCGCGGTTGATCGAGTCCGAGTCAGCGAGGTCGAGCTGGACGCTCTCCAGCCCCTCATCCTTTAGCCTCTCCACATCTTCCGCTTTGCGGGCCGTAGCAAATACACGGTAGCCACGCTGCTTAAGACCATGGGCGACACAGTAGCCGATGCCGCCGTGTGACGAACCGGTAACGATAACAACTTTAGGCTGACTCAATGGGTTACACCTTCACTCTGTTCTTCTTCCTGTAGTTGTAGCTGCCACATCTCATAGTAGTTGCCCTTTTTATCTAACAGCTGCAGATGGGTACCACGCTCAATAATTTTTCCATTATCCATCACCAGGATCTGATCAGCATCTACGACAGTTGAAAGACGGTGGGCGATCACCATTGTCGAGTGATGGGTTGCGAGGGTTTTCAGTGCTTCAAGAATGCTCTGTTCCGATTTTGAATCGAGCGAACTGGTCGCCTCGTCAAAGATCAAAATTTTGGGGTTTTTCAAAATGGCCCGGGCAATTGCTACTCGCTGTTTTTCTCCACCAGAGAGCTTGAGGCCACGTTCACCGACTACGGTCTGATAGCCATCAGGCAGTGACTCGATAAAGTGATGGATGTTGGCCATCCTGGCCGCCTGCTGAATCTCGGCCTCAGTTGCGTCTACACGACCATAGCGAATGTTATAGGCGATGGTGTCGTTAAACAGCACCGTATCCTGCGGCACGATACCGATCGATTCGCGTAGCGAGACCTGGGTCACTCCGCGAATACTCTGCCGGTTGATGGCGATATCACCACTATCTACATCATAAAAACGGTAGAGCAGTCGTGCCAGGGTCGATTTACCTGAACCACTATGACCGACAATTGCCAGCTTTTTATTGGCCGGTATCGTGAAACTGATATCTTTCAAAATGGGCCGTTCAGCCTGGTAACTGAAACTGACATGGTCGAAAACAATCTCACCCTCTCCCGGATCAAGTTCGGTTGCATCGGGGCTATCGGCAATCTCCGCTTCACGGCGTAGCAGTACAAACAGATCGGCCATATCCGAGAGGGCATGTTTAATCTGTGAATAGACCACGCCAAGGAAGTTGAGCGGAATAAATATCTGTAGCATCAGTGCATTGACCAGTACCAGGTCTCCCATGGTCATGGTGCCATCGATCACGCTAGCGGCGGTGAGGAACATCACTGCGGTGACTCCAGCTGCGATGATCGAACCCTGAATAATATTGAGCCCTGACATTGAGGTCTGGCTCTTGATGGCGGAATCCTCCCATTCACTCAGGGTGTGGTTGTAGCGCTGGTGCTCATACTCTTCATTATTAAAATATTTCACCGTCTCGTAGTTAATTAGACTGTCGATGGCAATCGAGTTGGCCTCAGAGTCCTTGGCGTTCATCCGGTGACGGAATTTCATGCGCCATGCAGTGATCTTAAAGGTTGTCACCACATAGAAGGAGACGGTGACAAAGGTGATGACCGCAAACCAGGGTGTGTACTGTCCCAGTAGAATGATCAGCACCAGCCCCAACTCAACAAAGGTGGGAATGATACTGAAGACCATAAAGTTGAGCAGGGTCGAGGCGCCGCGGGTACCACGCTCCATATCGCGGGAGAGGGCGCCGGTCTTGCGTTCCAGATGGTAGCGCAGGGATAGCGAATGTAACTGCCTGAGAGAGGTGAGTGACAGGCTCTTCATGGTGCCATGGCGCACCTTGGCGAAGACCACATCGCGTAGCTCGTTAAACAGGGAACTACTTAGTCTGAGCAGTCCGTAGGCGATCAGAAGTACGATAGGCAGCGCCACATCGCTGTAGTTGGGGCGATCGAGGTAGTCGACAATCTCCTTCAGAGCGAGTGGTACACCGACCACCGCCATCTTCGATATCACCAAGAAGGCGAGGGCGAGCCCTGCCCGACCACGGTAATCCCATAAAAATGGCAGTAGAGAGCGGATGGTTACCCAATCATTGCGGCCCTCAGAGGGGGCCTCAGTCTGTTGGAAGTGGCGCATTGATTCTGTCTGTTATCAGTTATGTAGTGGAGATTGTGGGGGCGTAGCGATCAATTTACAAAGATAACCACTGTGATTTTTATAAAAATAACCCTTGACTAAATATAAGAATAACCTAATATAAGGAATATCTAATATTAATAGGAGGAATTGACATGCCATTTGAAGCCCTACTTTCCCTGGTTCCTGTTGTTGGTCTGGTTGCGATGATTGCTGGAGTTGCCTATATCGGTTATTCCGTAGCCTCATGTGCTAGCGCAAAAATGCGTGATTCGGATTGCCCATCAGCATAAGTTACTGAAGTTACATATAAAATCCCAGTTTCCCGGTCATCGGGGGCTGGGATTTTTTTATGGACAGGGATTGCGATCCCAATGATAGAGAAAAGTCGAATAGTGCGGGAGCCGTTGTCGCGAGTATTGTATAGCGCTGGACAGTTGGAAAGCGGTTTCACAATCCCGATATACCCTTTGAGTAAAGGTTACAAGACGACTCCCCATTCGATTTTGTGACGGAACAATATTAGAATAGCGCCATATTGAACATATTGTGTGATTTAACTGTTAGAGATACAACAAAATGCCTATCTACGAATATGAGTGTAAGGCCTGTGGCCACGAGATGGAGGCGCTCCAGAAGATGAGTGATCCGATGCTCACAGATTGCCCTGCTTGTGAAAAGAAAGAGCTGGTTAAGCTCATCTCCGCAGCCGGTTTTCGTCTTAAAGGTGGTGGCTGGTATGAGACCGACTTCAAGAGTGGCTCCAAGAAGAATGTCTCCAAGTCTGAAGCACCTGCGTGTGCCTCAGGCGCATGTCCCTCTGCAAAATAGAGACAATCACACCCAAAACCCCATCGGATTAAGCCCCAAAGCCGGCGCACACCTTTGAGATGCGCGCGACTGCACGTATAATCCCCCTCCTTTGCCCGTTAATAACTAGAATTTAGGAACAGCTGCCATGATGCGTACCCACTACTGTGGTGATTTGAACGAATCTCATATCGACCAGGAGGTAGAGCTCTCAGGTTGGGTACATCGCCGCCGTGACCATGGTGGTGTTATCTTCATCGACATCCGTGACCGTGAAGGTCTGACGCAGGTGGTCTTTGATCCCGATGTTGAAGATATGTTCGTCATTGCTGAGCAGGTTCGTAATGAATATGTTCTTAATATCAAAGGCCGTGTGCGTGCTCGTCCCGAAGGAACCGTTAACAAAGATCTACCAACAGGTGAGATAGAGATCCTCGGCAAAGAGATCACTATCGTTAATCGTTCTGTAACACCGCCCTTTATGCTAGATGTTGAAGACCATGAGGTGGGTGAAGAGCATCGCCTTAAATATCGTTATGTTGATCTGCGTCGTCCGCAGATGCTTGAGCGTCTTAAAATTCGCTCTAAAATCACCTCAGTATTGCGTAACTATCTGGATGATAACGGCTTCCTCGATGTCGACACCCCGATGCTCACCAAGGCGACCCCAGAGGGTGCTCGTGACTATCTGGTGCCTAGCCGTACCCATCCAGGTGAGTTCTTCGCACTGCCACAGTCTCCACAGATCTTTAAGCAGCTACTGATGGTTGCCGGTATCGACCGTTACTATC
>JAPHSO010000339.1 GCA_026193675.1 Gammaproteobacteria bacterium
CCAGTTTTACCCCATCCAGGTCTGCCCCGCTTAGATTGGCTCCAGTGAGATCGGCAAATGAGAGGTCTGCACCAACAAGGGAGGCTCGCCGCATATCGGCCTTACGCAGGTTGGCACCCCGTAGATCTGCCTCATCAAAGCGTGTCCCCTTAAGATTAGAGAGACTCAAATTGGCATATGCGATATCGGCCTTGGAGAGATTACTCGCCTGCAGATTAGCCCCACCCATGAATGAATTACGGAGCTTGGCCCCCTGCAGATCACTATTGCTGAAATTGGCCCGCTCAAAACGACAGTTACTCCAGTTGATTGCAGGAAGTGGAGCGCTTTTACAATCGGGAACGATCTCAATTTCACTTTTAGGAATCATCAAGGCGACACCTAAAACCAGCACAATCAAGATAGCGACAATAGAGTAACCAATCAGTGGATTTGACTTCGAAGCGCCACGTCTTCTCACTTCTGAGAAGTGGTCCGCCGAATCACTCTCATCGGCTTCAACAAGATTCTTATTGCTCCAGGCAAGAGTGCTCTCCAGATACTCAACCTCTTCATCGCTAAGTACCCCCTTAAGCCCCAATACGGTTTGAGGATTGAGCATTTTCGCCTGCTTTAACGGTTGCCAGTTCTCACCATCATTGCTCACCTCATCATCATCTTTAATTCGCTTAAGGATGATGTAGTGCAATGTTTGGGCAAGTGAGAGGGGACCAAAAGAGTCATCTCTAGTTCTGCAGTACCACAATTCAGAGTGATTCATATAGAAAACTACCCGCGAGGGGGCTCTCCCTGACTCTCAAGACGGTGCATCATAGCGATGAGGTCGGCCTCGCCACGAGTGACGTTACAAATTTCTGCCATCTCCTCTGCACTTGCCCCCTTCTTGGCCAGTTTCAGCGCCTGGTCAAAGGCGCTCTCATCACCAGAAGCGACCTTAACGGTCGCTTGACTCTGCTTCTGGCTGAGAATTTTCTGTTCACGACTTAGCTGGCTAGATTCACGCTCAATACGCCCCAAACGCTCCCCGACATTAACTGCAGCGCTACAGAGAGAGCGAAGGTCACTCTGCAAAGTCTCAATCTGCCGCTCTCGGTCATCGATTTTTGCACGTAGCTGACCCACAATATAGAAGAGGTAGAGTGCAACCAGTACAACTAGCCCCAGTGAGATCCAGCTCAGTTCAAACATTCGGCATAGCTCTATACAAACAGGTCAATTTGATGCTCATCATCGGGATCTGACGGTTTTTTATTCTTTTCTGGAGTCTCATCGGAATCTCTCTTCTTATCATCCTCTTTATCTTTATCAGGCTGAGGTTGATGCTGCTCTGCATCACTCTCGGGAAAGGTCTCCTCTACCCGAGACCAGATCGGCTTGGTTGGAGTAATTTTTCCTAAATCGGCCATCCTCGCCCCCTGCTACATAGTCAGATCATTTAACCACGGTACTGTTCCAGAGCCAGCATCTTATCGAGGTCTACCAGAATCAGCAGCTCCTCATCCCTCTGGCTGACGCCATGGATAAAGTTTGAGCTATCATCATTGCCCACATTGGGAGCAAAATCGATCTCAGAATCCTTAAGAATCACCACCTCATCGACTTTATCGACCATCATGCCAACCACCTGTCCATCCATATCGACCACAACAATGCGGGTTGAGTCGGTTGGTTCACTCGGTGCAAGAGAAAGTCGACTATGAGAATCGATTACGGTGACAATATTTCCACGCAAATTGATGATCCCCAGGACAAAATAGGGGGCGCCTGGAACCGGAGAGATATTGGTATTTTTTAGAACCTCACGCACATGGGTGACATTAACGGCATATTTCTCATCCAGCAGATGAAAGGTCACCCACTCTGTTGCCGGTTCGTTGATCTGATTCTCTTCGTTTGCCATTCTTCTAATTACCTGACGAAATTTTTATCTCATAATTATGATGCTCAATATTAAGCATCTAAATCTGTCGTTCCCATTCCCGATGCAAGCATCTCAGCAAAAACAGGGGGATCGATCAAAGCACACATCTGCTCAATGACTGTTCCGGCCAACCAGCGTCGACTGGTTCGATTACTGCGCCAACGAACCTGATCTGGCTCAATGGTGATCACCTCTGCCACCTCATCACAGGCCAGTCCCCACGAGGCATCTCCAATATAGACGATTCTGCTGAGTCGTTCATTAATATCTTCATTCAACATATTGAGACGATCTTCGGGCATCACAAATCTGGCCGTATCGATTACCGGCACCTGTTTGTCGCGATAGTTCACTAAACCGAGGTACCAGGGGGCATGACCAGGCATTGGGGTGATGGCATCACTGACCCACTCCTGAACGCCATTGAGTTCAGCAAGAGGAACGGCCAGGGATAATCCTGAAACCTTGAACAGCATCACCTGAAATTTCTCACGGCCCCACTCAGGCTCGATAGGTAGCGCCGGTTGTGATTCTGCTTCTGTCACCATACTGGTCGTAACAGTTTCAACCTCCACAACTTCCTGCGGCGCTAAAACAACCTTAACCTGGGGTTTGGCAACAACCACTTCAGCAGCCGGCGCTTCCTGTTCAGTAGTCTCCAACAGCAGTGCATTAAAGTAGGCACTGAGCGCTTCACGCTCATCGACAACTATATTCTGCTTATCTTTCAAACTCATGGCTCATCACCACCATTGGCGGGCATCTCTTTCAACAGCAAATCCAGAAGGCGGCTATAGGCAAGTACGCCGCGCGAATGAGGATTAAGATAAGAGAGGGGGGCACCAAGACGGCTCGCCTCTCGAAATTGAGTATCAACGGGAATCATCCACTTCCAGACATAGTCTGCATAGCGTTCACGAATCGTCTTGAGACTCATCACCGAGGCACGTGTACGTCGGTCAAACATCGTTGGGATCACCATGTAAGAGAGAGACTCCTTGCGCGCTGAGAGAACCATATTGAGGGTTCTCAACATCCTCTCA
>JAPHSO010000240.1 GCA_026193675.1 Gammaproteobacteria bacterium
TCAATCGAAGGGTCATTGAGGTAGGACTCGATGAACTCTAGCGCTGCAGGAAGGTCCTCAGGATGTACCAGTTCGGCCCACTGATCAAAAGAGTCCTCAATTTCGTACTCTTTATAACCAACCATCTCCTTCCATCGTGGTGAAAAGTAAACGCTTTTCCTAACCGTATCCCAATCCCAGAGGCCATCATTGGCTCCTCGCATTGCCAGATCAAACCGCTCCTCACTCTCATGCAGTGCCTGCTTTGCCAGCTTGTGCTCTGTTATATCGAGAATTATGGCTACAAATACTGCAGGCTCCTCATTTGAGAACAGCTGTAACCGTGCATCAATGGGATAAACTGAACCATCCTTACGTTGGTGCTCCGTCTCAAAGTTGATATATTCAACCTCACCATTACGCAGTGGTAGCAGCAGTCGTTCAAATTCATCCCGGGAAAATTCAGGTTTTAGATCAATGGGGGTAAGCTGCCCCAGCTCTTCAGGGCTATAGCCCAGATTGCGCAGGGCTCCGATATTAACTTCAACAAAATGAAGGTCACTAGCATCAAAAATATAGATCTCGTTTGAAGAGCTATTGAGGATACGGCCTAACCGTGCCTCACGCTCTCTCAGATGTTGTGTACTCTCTGATTGATGCTCAGTCATATCGCCAACACCCTGTTAATGAAGTAGAAAAATACAGCTCTTGTATTCTAGTATTGACCGACTGTTTATCCAGAGAATAGCGCAACTACAAACTCCCAACTGGCAATAATTTACCCATATTCAATATAGTTTATGTTCGCTCAATGTGACTAATCTTGAACCATACGCTTTATGTTAAAAACATTCTCAGATGGAAGCCGAACAAGTTCAATATCAATTATTGTGGTTCGAAAGCTCTGAATAATTCTTCGTAATTGTTTGCCTGTAAGATGGATATTCAGTGGAAGGTAGGAAATATCCCCAGATAGTGGCTCGTAACCGGTCACCTCAATATCCACATCGGCAATCGAATTCATCAACTCTCGCCATCTTTTCGAACCCTTAAGAAATTTCTGAGTTCTTAGATAAAAGGTGATGGTTCCCTTGTCTCTTCGATTTCCATGTTGATCCTCTATCATCTTCTCCAGACGCGGTTGCCGGTTTTTGAATTCACTCGTTTTAAAGGTGACATCAAAATTCTCAACACCGTTGCCAAATTGGTCTGTCAGCCGAAATATCAGCTGCGCATGCCCCTCGTACTGACTCTGCTTATTCCACTCAAAAAGTGATGGATCCAGTACTTTAGCCCGCTCAAAGGTTTCGGTATGAGCTAAGTTGAACTGTTCAACCCTCTGTTGATAGGCATCAACATCATAGGGAGTGGTTAGGGCGCTCTTTATCAGTGGCAGAACAGCTTGTCGATTATCTCTACCTGAAACAATGCCGATATCGCTACCAAAATGGGCTGTCTCATAGATAACCGCAAAGGGAACTGTACGTCTAGTTTGACTGAGGTGAGAGAGATCATAATCATAGTAGTTTTCTTCAATAATCCAGTTTTCCTGCCGCTGTTCAACAATGGTGTCGAGCTGTTCAAGGGTTAAGCTAAAAGCATTCTCACTGGGGGTTACCTGAATATAGTTAAAGTTAAGATTGCATGCACTGGTTCTAACGGTGTTATCCGCAGAGTCCTCTTTAACATAGCGGATGGGGATAGGACGAAGGTAACTCAGGGTTTGTGATCCATTCATACAGAACTCCTGTACCTTAAAGTCATCGTACATATCATTTCCAGGTAACAGAAACTCAAGATGCATGTTAAGGGTCTTCCATGCCCCAAACTCCAGCTCATTGAGCACCTTCATACCCCGACCTGTATCACCAAATATCAGTCGCCCCCATCGAGCTAACTGACCACGCCCAATATGCGCCAGCCCACTGCCAAAATTTGCCCCAGCCAAATGTATCAGGTTTTTTATCGGTGATGGCTTGGGACTAAACAGGCTGATCCAGTTGCGCACCACCAGAGCACCTGTACTATGGATCACCACATGAAAACCACTCTGCAGCAGTTCAGCATATTCCGTCTGTAGCGCTCGCTCCATCGCAAAACTGACATCATCAAGAGAGATACCATCATTCAGAGATATCCATCGACTTAAATTGAGCTCAACAACCGCATCATCACCAAACATATCTCTTAAATCATTAGGCAACGTTCCATAGATCTCTTCGACCGTGTTCTCTTTACCTTCAGAAGAGTAGCCGTGAATGAGTAGAATAGGCTCCATTACAACTCCTTAACTCGTTAAAAATGGGGTTATGCGAATAGTGTCGCCAGGCCAGGAACCTTTTTGGCAATCTTGACTGCCACCTCGCCCAACTCCTGGATGCTCTTCACAAGCTGTGTCTGCTCGATATTGGCCCTGGATGCCTCTTTCACCACTATGATTAACTGATCGTAGATCTGCATATCGGTTAAGCCGGGGGTGACCAGTTCAATCTCATCCTTTGAGAGCCCCATGAGCTCATTAAGTTCACTCTTATAGAGCCCTTCAAACTCTTCACGGTTTTTTGCAATCTTTCCCTCAAGCAGCAATTTAAACTCTTCTGGCGTCACTCTCTTATCCCCCTTTAACTGATAAAAACTACATTTGGAATCTAACGATTTTTAAATACCAACTGATCAAACCTGGCAACAGCATCTTTTAACTTCTTAGCGCTGGAAATACTCTTTGTTGATTCAATAAGTTGATCGATCGCCTCGCTATTCTTTGGGGCGTTTACGGCTATTTTCTCGCGTAGATCGCCCATTTCGATCTTTTTCAGCAGTTCACTCTGGCTGTCGTGAACCTTGCGTACAGAAGCAAGATGTCCGGTTACGATTGAGTTGGCATAGTGAATCCGTTCATATGACTCATTAATATTTTTCAGAAGCTCATCCCGCTCCTTGATGACCGGTTCTGTTTTTAAGACACGATAACTATTCACCTCGCGCTGAATAGTGACCAGAAACAGTTCAATCTTCTCCATCGCCTCTCTCTGAGATTTACCTGTTGTGTCTGGCCTGCTAGCAGCATTAATTGAGTTAAGCAGCTCCCTCTTTACCGGCGCAAATTCTAGCGTTTTCTGAACCTGATACGGGAGGTAAACCTCATCGACAAATCGATTAATCTTGCTCAGTAGCTGTTTGTAATGAATATTCACCAGAGCGACATGAGAGCGCTTCATCTCTGCCATGTCTCGACCAACTGTTACCGAAAGCTCTACCGCCTCAGGAGGAACCTGGGCACAGCCAGTCACCATAACCAATGGCAGTAAAATCAGATAGTTAAGCTTATTCATTGTAATTCCCGTTAAATTTCAGGGCGCACGACTGAACCGGCGTCATGAAACGACATTATTGTTGTACAGGGAATAATGTTAGATGTGTCGATACTCCCTATCTCGTCAGGTTTTAATGACCCTTTAAAACCGATATTGCAAAACTATTTTTACACCGATTCAATCTTCAAGGCAACCAGTCACTACACCTGAACTTAATGAGCGTGACCGACAGGGAGTCATTGCGGCCAATTGCTAACTCATTGAGCGCCAAATCATTGGATGATTCACTCGACTCTGCAGCCAGCAAAATCCCCATCTTGCTTATTTTAAGCTGATTGCTCTGCAGTGAGATAATCGTCTTTGGAAGCGCAAGTTGCTCCGTCAAAACTCTAAGATAGGTCTCTGGATTGTTCATATTTTGCTCTGGAACTAGTGCAACCTGATCGCCATTCTGCATCACCTGCTGGCGTCGTAACTGAATCATCTGGCTACGAATGGATGAAGCGATACCCTCAAAGATAAATCTTTCCAGAAGTGAGCGCGCCTCATCTTCACTTGTAGCGGGTGCGATAATTTTGTGCCCATAAAAATTCACTGCTGTCTGCTGCACATCCGATTGAATCAGATCTCCCCGCATCTCTTTTCCGAGAATCTTCTTTTCCTCTTTGTGCACCAAAAGTAACGCATAGACTTCATCTTTTTGATCTTGCTGTTGAAGATCAGCGCATGCCTTAATCTCATCACTATTTTTCAACAATGACTCTAACTCCTGAGCACTAGAAAATATCGTATTAATCAACGGCTCATTAATATAACTATCTCGCTTGATGGAGATTGCCGCCGGTAGTTGCATACAGATCCGTTGAATATGCCGTAGAATCTCGTGAATACTGCTGCGCATTTTCTTATTGTAACTACTGACACCACGAATCCGAGTATCAACCCTGTCCACGATGTGCTCAACAGCATCGGTCAGGCGCTTCTGCTGGCGCCTCTTGTGGATCTTCTGGCTGCGACTTTCACTAATAATATTTTGCAGAATTCCCCACTGGTCGTGAAAAAATGTTCGCAGTGCTGATGCTTCTGGTACCCGCTTTTCCAAGATTATCTCCACTACCTGTCTGATAATGGAGTATAGAAACAATATTATCGTAATGTACAGTTGCGATATTGATTATAATCAGCGATATATTGCCGGTCGCTTAACTGATAGATTTAAAGCACCGTTGTTTCGTCTCATTTATCTCTTTAACCAGAAAAAACTATGGATTACGGATTTACAGATATTCTTAGCCTTCTCGGCTCTTTAGGCTTTTTCCTTTATGGCATGAAGGTGATGAGTGATTCACTCATGAAGCTTGCCGGTGACAATATGCGTAATATTCTTGCCACAACCACCTCAAACCGCTTCTACGCCATACTGACCGGATTTGTGATCACTGCGGCAATTCAATCCTCTTCAGCAACTACCTTAATGGTGATCAGTTTCGTTAATGCCAGCCTGCTCACTCTGACCGAAGCGGTGGGAGTGATCATGGGGGCAAATATCGGCACAACCATTACCGCATGGCTTATCTCTATCTTAGGATTTAAGGTGAAGATGAACGCCATCGCCCTGCCACTGGTCGGCGTCGGCTTTCTACTTAGCATGTCTAAAGAGGATATGAAGCGGAACTGGGGACTATTTATCATCGGCTTCTCGATTCTATTTATCGGCCTACAATTCCTCAATGAATCGGTCCCCGACATTCGAAACAATCCTGAGGCACTGGCATTTCTTGCCGAGTACACCACCAAGGGTTATCTATCCCTTTTGCTGTTTTTATTCATCGGTACCGTTTTAACCCTGGTTGTACAGTCATCCAGTGCCACCATGGCACTCACCCTATTGATGACCTTTGAGGGTTGGCTCCCGTTCGATATGGCAGCAGCGATGGTCATTGGTCAGAATGTCGGCACCACCATCACCGCTAATATTGCAGCAATTGTTGCCAACTATAATGCCAAACGCGCAGCACGAGCCCATCTTATCTTCAATCTTCTGGGAGTTGTCTGGATACTGGTCATTTTCTACCCTTTTGTGGAGGTTATCGCCGATATCGTTGAAAACATGGAGGGTAGCTCTCCATTAGTTTCGGCCGCGGCTGTGCCCATTGCCCTCTCTCTGTTTCATACCGTATTTAATATCCTCAATGCGGTTTTACTGGTTGGCTTTCTTCCGCTAATTGTTCGAATCGTTGAGCGCATGGTTCCAGAGGTTATTGAACCTGAAATCGAGTTTGATGAGCCAAAATATTTAGACCAAATATCGATGGAGTACCCACAAACTGCAATTCGGGCA
>JAPHSO010000273.1 GCA_026193675.1 Gammaproteobacteria bacterium
AACCCTCCTGCTGGTGAGTCATGATCGCTCATTTTTGAACCATGTGGTGACCAGTACGCTGGTGTTTGAAAAGCCTGGGGTGGTCAATGAGTACGTGGGCGGTTACGACGACTGGTTGCGCCAGCGCAGTGAGGATGAATCTCAGGATGACAAAAAATCCTCAAAGTCTCTTGTTGCGGAGCCTAAGCAGGAGAGTGAAACGGCACCAAAACGTAAAAAGCTGAGCTACAACGACCAGCGTGAGCTGGATCTGTTACCCAAGAAGATTGAGGCGCTGGAAAATGAGCAGGATGAGCTTCATGCTCAGATGGCAGAGCCAGAATTCTATAGTCAGGAAAACGCCAAGATTGCCAAAGTCCAGGAGAGACTCGCTGAAGTGATCTCTGAACTCGAACAGTGCTACCGGCGTTGGGAGATTCTGGAGGGATAGCGGAAAAGATCGCAGTAACACTCCAGAGAATTAGCAGATATTAATATATTTATGATAAAATCGCCGGCTTCATAATCTTCGTATTACCCTGCTGCAATGAGGTCACAAGGCACGATGGAACAACTCAAAAAATATATTACATTCTTATCCTGGTTTCCCCTTCGTTCAGACTATCTTCGTGCGGATATCGTTGCCGGTATCACTGTAGCGCTTGTTCTTATTCCTCAATCAATGGCCTATGCGCAATTGGCTGGACTGCCACCATACTTTGGTCTCTATGCCGCCTTCTTGCCGGTGATGATTGCAGCGATGTTCGGCTCATCCAAACAGTTGGCAACCGGTCCAGTGGCCGTGGTCTCACTGCTGACGGCATCGGCACTTATTCCACTGGTTGCTGGCTATGACACCATGACCCCTGCGGAGATTGCCGGCACCTATGCACCGCTGGCGATTATGATGGCTTTTCTGGTTGGCGGCGTACAGCTGTTCCTGGGTGTGTTCAAACTGGGCGTTATCGTTAACTTCCTTTCGCACCCCGTTATTGTCGGTTTCACCAATGCGGCGGCAATGATTATTGGACTCTCTCAGCTCAACAAGATCTTTGGTGTCTCAAAGACCCGAAGCGAAAGTTTTGTGAATGACATCATGGGCGTTTTGCAGCAGATCCCAGAGCATACCCATATGCCCACCCTTGCTTTTGGTATCGCAGCAATTCTAATCCTTTGGGGTTTCAAGAAATATTTGCCAAAAATTCCCGGTGTTCTAGTTGCCGTAGCCTCTCTGACAACTATCAGTTATCTGATCGGTTTTGAGCAGATGGGAGGCAGCGTTGTTGGCACCATTCCAGAAGGTCTGCCTGCATTGGCGCTTCCTAACTTTAACCTGGAACTGATGGGGCAGCTACTTCCTACGGCAATCGTTATCTCTCTGGTCGGCTTTATGGAGGCGATCTCAATTGCCAAGGCGATGGCCGCCAAAACCAAAGATAAGATTGACCCTAATCAGGAACTGATTGGTCAGGGTATCGGTAATATCGTTGGAAGTCTTGGTCAGTCTTACCCAACTTCGGGCTCATTTTCTCGTTCGGCTGTGAACATTGGTGCCGGCGCCAAGACAGGTATGTCGTCAGTGATTACCGGTCTGGTGGTATTGATCACCCTGCTGTTCCTGACCCCTATGCTCTACCATCTGCCCAGTGCTGTGCTAGCCGCAGTCATTATGATGGCGGTTATTGGTCTAATTAATTTCGGTGCGGTTAAACATGCCTGGAAGGCCTGTAAGCATGACGGCATCGCATCAATGGTCACCTTTGTTGCGACCCTCGGTTTCGCCCCACACCTTGAAGAGGGAATTATGGTTGGTGCCGGTCTTGCGATTGGTCTCTATCTATATCGCTCCATGAAGCCTCGTGTCGCTCATCTTGGTCGTTATGACGATGGCACGCTACGCGATCTGGCGATTCACCCAGATCTGCCTACGGATGAGCGTATCATTGTGGTCCGTTTTGATGGTTCGCTCTACTTTGCCAACACCTCGTATTTTGAAGAGACCATTCTTGGCGCCTGTGCCGATAAGCCTGAGGCTAAATATGTTTTGATTGTTGCTGATGGTATCAATCAGCTCGATGCATCGGGTGAAGATGTTCTACATCATATTTACAGTCGTCTAAAGAGTAATGGTGTGACTCTGCTAATGAGTGGTCTTAAGCGTCAGGTTCTTGATGTGATGCGTCAGACTTTCCTGTTTGAACATATTTCACAGGACAACATCTTTGCAACAGAGGATATGGCGATTGCTGATATTTATCGTCGTATCGGTAGTGATGGTGAGTTCTGCCCTTTAAGTCCTGATCAGCCTAAGGCTCAACCACAGCCAGCCTGAGTATCGGTTGTCAATTAGGCGATAGAAAAGGGGCTCTTCGGAGCCCCTTTTTTATTCCTTATACCCCATTTCTACTACATTTAATGCCTGCTGATAGCCATAAGCGGACATTAAACAAATTAATTATGCAGTATATTTTTAATTGTTTTTCATGCCTAGAGATTCGGTAATGAAATGGTAAGGATAGCTTCCACGATTAACTTTTTCAGGGCATGACTCAAATAGTCTGTTACTCCAGAAGTAACGTACTCTGGAAATTAGCTTATTATCTTCTCGTCTATACACTTCAATTTCCGCCCCCCCAAGTCCAGATTTATTACTGTCCTCAATCGTAATAACCTTCGGTCGTACTATGTATTCTGCTGTAATGGATTCTATCGGTTCGAATATGTATTTCCGTTGTAACAGTTGACCACTACTATCCCTCTCCTCCTTTGCATCACTGCGCATACGTTCAAATTGCACACTTCCCTTAATCCCAGACTCTACTGATGCAGGTCGCTCTACATATTCTAAATTTGTCCGGTACAACATAGCCTTCGACAAATTACGAATGCTTGTCTGTTGTCCTGGATAAGGGCTCGAAAATGAATCAGGCAATAAGGCGACGCTCTTAGCATTCTTAAC
>JAPHSO010000133.1 GCA_026193675.1 Gammaproteobacteria bacterium
ATCCTGACTATCAGATTGACTCTCGTGTTCCTCTGGAAATAGGGGCCAATCGTGGTGATCCCTGTCATCCAGAGCTGGCCAGGCTCTTACAGGGTGACGCGCTGATTGATGAGGCTGATCTTGCTGGTGCTGAGGTGGTTACCACTGACGTGTTGGTCATTGGCGGTGGTGGAGCCGGAGCTTCAGCCGCTCTAATAGCAGCTGAAACAGGAGCCAAGGTTATTCTGGCTACCAAACTTCGACTGGGTGACAGCAATACTGTTATGGCTGAGGGCGGCATTCAGGCCTCAATTGAGCCCGAAGATACCCCTCAACGTCACTTTGACGACACATTAAAGGCCGGTTACAACGGTGGCAGCCCTGAACTGATTGAACAGCTTGCTCTAGATGGTCCAGATGTAATCCGCTGGTTAATTCAGAAAGGCATGCATTTCGATTACGATGAATTTGGTGACCTCAATACACGTCGTGCAGGTGGAACTACTGCCGATCGTGTCGTCTATTTCCGTGACTATACCGGTCTGGAGATGATGCGGGTGTTGCGTGAGGCGGTACATAACAGCTCTGTTGAGGTTTGGGACTACAGCCCCGCAGTTGAGTTGCTGACCAACGATAGCGGTGGCTGCTCTGGAGCGGTTATCTCCTACCTGAAATCTGAACGCTATATTCAGGTTAAGGCCCGTTCGGTCATTATCGCAACAGGGGGAATTGGCAGGGTCCACCTGAATGGATTTCCCACCTCAAACCATTTTGGGGCGACTGGAGATGGCCTTTCACTTGCCTATCGTTTGGGTGCGAAACTGCGAGATCTCGATTCATTTCAGTACCACCCTACCGGCCTGGCCTACCCAAAACACCTGTCAGGCACACTGATAACCGAGGGGGTTCGATCGGCAGGCACCTGGCTACTAAATAACCGTGGCGAGCGCTTTGTCGATGAACTTGGACAAAGAGATCAGGTTGCTGCAGCTATACTCAGAGAGTGCAGCGAGGGTCGAGGTATTATCACTCCAAGTGGTGATCCGGGGGTCTGGTTGGACACCGCTGGCCTTGAGCATCGTTATCCCGGAATTCTTGAAAAACGCTTCCCCAAACTGATTCATCTGGGTGAACGCAGTGGCATTAATCCTAAAAAGCAGCCCATGCTGGTCTATCCCACACTTCACTATCAAAATGGTGGCGTGGTGATCGATAAAGATGGTCAAACCACCATTCCTGGACTCTACTGTGTCGGTGAAAGCAGTGGTGGCATTCATGGCAAAAATCGTTTGATGGGCAATGCTCTGCTCGAAATTATCTCATTTGGACGTCGGGCTGGCGCACATGCGGCGGAGAACCGGAAACGGAGCCGTGATCATAAAAAGGTGAGCCTGGAGCACATTAGTCGCTGGCGCAGGGAGATGACTCTGGCCAACCTGTCGTTTGAGCAAAAATCTCCACTACTCTTTCCTGATGTCGTTCCTCACGATGATGATGCCCGTTATGACGGAGGTGGATCATGACTCCTTCTAAAAAGGTGGAAAAGGTTAACGGCGTTCTTCTCCACGAGGATCAGCGTGTTGGTGCCGATCTCGATCTATGGTTTGAGGGTAATGGCGGTACTGGACTACGTAACGCCATCACCAATCCATCGGATGTTATCGCCATTATCAAAGAGGCAGGCCTACGTGGGCTTGGTGGTAGCGGTTACCCAACCTATAAAAAGTGGGAATTTGTCGCAGCTGAAAAAAGTAGTGACAAGTATCTGATCTGTAATGGAAACGAAGATGAGCCGGGTACCTTTAAAGATAAGGTTTTGCTAGAGGAGTCACCTCATCAGGTGATTGAAGGGGCGCTCATTGCAGCGATTGCCACCGGCATTAACCACATCATCTTCTATATCAATCCAGAGCAGGAAAAATCGATCACGATAATGCAGCGCGCGATTGAACAGTGGCAACTGCTCGAAGAGACTGAGCAGCTCTACGGTCATATTGAGATGCAGGTGATGCCGAGTTCTGGTCTCTATATCGGTGGAGAAGAGACTGCGGCTATTGAGTCTGTTGAAGGCAAGTTCCCCTTCCCTCGTGGCAAACCCCCCTTTCCAGCGCAGTCTGGTGTTCACGGTCATCCGACCCTTATTAATAATATGGAGACGCTCGCCAATCTTTCGCACATCATGCGCAATGGTGCCAAGTGGTTCCAGAAACTTGGTCTGGGCGGTCACAGCGGCACCAAGCTCTACTGTTTGAGTGGTGATGTGCTCTATCCTGGAACCTACGAGCTGCCGATGGGCACCTCTCTGCGTAAGCTGATTTTCGTCCATGGTGGCGGCATGCTGCTTGATAAGCAGTTGAAGGCGATCTTTACCGGTGGGCCATCCAATACCATTTTGACTCCCAAAGATCTTAATGTGGCTCTCGATTTTGATTCAGTTCAAGAGCGCGATTCAGCTCTGGGAACTGGGGCGATGATCGTCATCTCTGAGGGAACCGGTATCGTCAAGCGGGTCGCTGAGTATGTCAATTTCTTCGCCCACTCATCCTGTGGTCAGTGTCCACCCTGTAAAACTGGCACCTATTATGCGGCACAACTTCTAAAAAAGATCGACCGAGGGCTTGGGACTCGCGAGGATCTGGATGCCCTCATAAATATGTGTAGCTTCCTGCCAGGAAGTGGCCGCTGTCATCTGTTAGATGGGGCGATGAAGGTGCTCGATAGCTCACTGAATCACTTTATGGATGAGTACGAGCAATCTCTACGGTAGTATAGGGTCAGATCTTAACCGGCATCGCCTCATTGACCAGATGTTGCCCCTCTGATTGAAGAAACTCCATAAAACTTCGGGCAGCTTGTGACAAATTCTTGCCGTTTCGATGAATCACATTCCAGTTCCTTCGTAGCGGAAATCCCTCAACTTTCAAAACAACGATC
>JAPHSO010000151.1 GCA_026193675.1 Gammaproteobacteria bacterium
ATGGTTCAGAGGTTGCCTTCGCCGGACTTTCCAACGCAGGTAAATCGAGCGCATTGAACACGATTACCGATAACGGCTCTCTGGCACGAACCAGTAAGACGCCGGGCCGTACTCAGATGATCAACTACTTTCAGATCGACGCCGAGAGGCGGTTGGTTGACCTGCCGGGTTACGGTTTTGCCAAGGTACCGGTCGCAGTCAAAAAGCACTGGCAAGGGGTTCTTGAGGGCTACTTTGCCGATCGCCAATCTCTAAAGGGTGTGGTTCTGTTAATGGACATCCGTCACCCGATGAAACCCTTTGATGACATGATGTTGAGCTGGTGCCAGCAGAGTGGTGTGAAGGCTCATATCTTGTTGACCAAGGCCGACAAGCTGAAGAGCGGGGCGGCCAAGAGTAGTGTGCTTAAGGTGCGCAAGGTGATTAAGGAGTTGGGGCTCTCGGCAACCGTTCAATCATTTTCGGCGACCAAGAAAGATGGTGTCGAACAGGCGCGAGGCCTGCTAGATGAGTGGCTTGGGTTTGGCGAGGGCGTTGAGGAGTAGTTATCGTGATGTAGAAGGGGGTAAGCAGCAGCCTATCCTAGCGATCCCTGTTAATGGGCCTCATCCCAGTTATCTCCCACTCCCGCCTCAACCAGTAGTGGCACGTTAAGCTCTGCTGCCGACTCCATCAGCTCGGTGATCTGGCTTTTGACCACATCAACCTGCTCACGCCTGACCTCAAACACCAGTTCGTCGTGTACCTGCATGATCATCTTCACACCCATCGACTCATCGGCATCGTTCTGAATCCAGTGATCGACGGTCAGCATTGCACGCTTGATAATATCGGCAGCGGTGCCCTGCATCGGGGCATTAATCGCGGTACGTTCAGCATATTGGCGACGCTGCCCGTTACTTGAGTTGATGTCGGGCAGATAGAGACGCCGACCGAAAAGGGTCTCAACATAACCCTGTGCCTTGGCCTGCTCTTTGGTCTCCTCCATATAGCTTTTAACGCCGGGGTAGCGGGCAAAGTAGAGGTCGATATAGTTCTGCGCCTCGGCACGGCCAATGGAGAGCTGCTTGGCAAGTCCAAAGGCAGACATGCCATAGATCAGGCCAAAGTTGATCGCCTTGGCACTACGGCGTTGATCACCGGACACCTCCTCTGTTGGCACGCCAAAGACCTCTGCTGCAGTGGCACGGTGGACATCCTCACCGGCACTGAAGGCCTTAAGCAGTCCCTCATCACCGGAGAGGTGGGCCATAATTCGTAGCTCAATTTGCGAATAGTCGGCGGCGAGAATGAGGCTCCCTTCGGGGGCGATAAATGCCTGGCGAATACGTCGTCCCTCGGGCGAGCGAATCGGAATGTTTTGTAGATTGGGATCGGAGGAGGAGAGTCGGCCGGTTGCCGCCACCGCCTGATGATAGGAGGTGTGAACCCTGCCGGTGCTCATGTTGATCATACCCGGCAGTTTGTCGGTATAGGTCGATTTGAGCTTGGCCAGACTTCGATGTTTGAGGATAAGTTCTGGTAGCAGGTAGTCGAGCGCCAGCTCCTGTAGCACCTCCTCTGCTGTAGAGGGCTGCCCCTTGGGTGTCTTTTTGAGAACTGGCAGTTCAAGTTTATCGTAGAGGATCGCCTGAATCTGCTTGGGAGAGCTGAGGTTGAAGTTCTCGCCCGCCTCATCAAAAGCGGCCTTCTCGATATCGGCCAGCTTTTGGGTGATTTCATGACTCTGTTGCTGCAGCATCCCGCTATCGATCAGCACACCGGTGCGCTCAATGGTGGAGATAACAGAGAGCAGAGGCATCTCCAGTTCGTTATATAACTTGAGCAGTCCATGCTCTTCAAGCTGTGGTATCAGCGTCTCATGCAGCGCCAGAGTCACTTCGGCATCTTCAGCCGCATAGGGGGTGGCGACCTCAACAGAGACCTGACTAAAGGGGATCTGCTTGGCCCCCTTACCGGCCACCTCCTCATATTTAGTCGTTTTACGTCCCAGATATTTGAGCGCCAGGGAGTCCATATTGTGGCGGGTCGCAGTGCTATCGAGCACATAGGACTCGAGCATGGTGTCGTGTGCGATGCCCTGCAGATCAATATCGTGGTTGGCAAGAACGGCACGATCATATTTTAGATTTTGGCCCACTTTAAGCCGGTTGGGATCTTCAAGAATCGGCTTAAACTGGGCCAGTACAGAGGCTCTATCTAACTGCTCAGGTGCACCGGGATAGCTGTGTGCCAGAGGCAGGTAGGCGGCTCGGCCCTGCTCAACGGCAAATGAGAGCCCGACAATCAGCGCATCCATATAATTGAGGCTGGTGGTCTCGGTATCGAAGGCGAAGAGCTCTGCCTGGCGGAGCTTTTCTAGCCACTCATCAAGATGGGGCTGCTCGGTGATCATCTCGTATTCCGGTTCAGCCTCATCTGTGATGAGAGGTGTATCGATTCCCTTCTGCTCTGCCTCTAACAGCTCTCGCAGCCAGGTTTTAAACTCATATTCGGAGTAGAGCTGTTTGAGCCGTTCGGTGTCGGCCTTGGATGGTTTGAGTGCCTCGATATCGGTGGTGAGCGCCTCATCTTTAACGTCGCACTTAATCTTGACCAGTTCGCGCGAGAGGGCAAGTTGATCTAGATTGTCGCGCAGACTCTCTCCCACCTTGCCTTTAATCTCCGTAGCGTGAGCCACCACATCATCCAGGGTGCCATATTCGGTTAGCCACTTGACCGCCGTTTTTGGTCCCACCTTGGGGATGCCGGGAATGTTGTCAGAGGTGTCACCCATCAGAGTGAGATAGTCGATAATTCGCTCCGCAGGGACGCCAAACTTCTCCACTACGCCGGCAGGATCCATCAGGCTGTTGGTCATGGTGTTGATCAGTGTTACATGCTCGTTAACCAGCTGGGCAATATCCTTATCTCCGGTAGAGATCAGTACATGATGGCCCGCCTTGACAGCCTGCTGGGCCAGGGTGCCGATCACATCATCTGCCTCAACCCCGCTCACAGAAATAAGGGGCAATCCCAGCGCCTCAATAATCTGATAGAGCGGCTCAATCTGTTGACGTAGCTCATCAGGCATCGGTGGGCGGTTGGCCTTGTACTCGGTGAACATGTCGTCGCGAAAGGTCTTACCCTTGGCATCAAAGACCACCCCGATATGGGTCGGTTGATACTGCTGAATGAGGCTGCGAAGCATATTGGTCACGCCATAAACCGCTCCGGTGGGCAGGCCACGGGAGTTACTAAAGTTGGGCATTCCGTGAAAGGCGCGGTAGAGATAAGAGGAGCCATCGACCAGGATAAGGGGATGTTGAGCTGAACTTTGAGACATCATTTTCATTGTTGGCTATTGGATGGCGAATCATACCCGATAAAGTCTATTTTTGAATGAACAAGATGAAACCTGCATCGGGATTGAGCGGCAGATCTGGACAAAGCGACCGATCTAGTGGATATTTCCGCACTCTATATCACTGTTGTGCAGGGCCGATGCGACTCATAATTTCTTCATTTTTCATCCTCTGGATAGGTCTCTCACCGATACAGGCTTTTGGAGCAGACGCAGATGATGCGCAAATTCCACCACCACTACCTGAGTCACTGCAGGAGCAGGCACTTGAGTCTGAGGTGACCATCATCAGGCGCAAGGAGACGCTGATAGAGGAGTATCGCCAAAACGGTATCCTCTACATGATCAAGATCACGCCTAAGCGTGGTTACCCCTATTATCTGATCGATAGTGATGGTGACGGCTCTCTGGAGACACGTCGTAATGAGCTAGATAATCCTGAAGTTGTTCAATGGCGTCTCTTCAGCTGGTAATCGCTCTAACCACCCAGTTTCCCCTGTCTGGCTTCATAGCCGCTCCAGGCATCTTTGCTCCCGCTGCATTAGTGCGTCCATGCACGTCATCTGCGTTGTAAAATGGTCATTCAGACGTGTAAACTCTCATTTTTCGCCTTGATCTGAATCCATACAGGTGCAACCTGAATGGTTATTGGTATTCGGCCACAATTAACATTTAATAAATAAGCCAACTTACATTTAATGTCTGTCTATACCTCAATCTCCGAAGCGGAACTTATAGATTTCCTGGCCCATTACGATCTTGGCGAATTGGTCAATTTTGAGGGGATTAGTGCCGGGATCGAAAACACCAACTACTTCGTCAACACCGCTCAGCAGCAGATGGTGCTGACCATCTTTGAAAATCATACCTTTGATGAGATGGGCTACTTTTTGGATCTCATGGCGCATCTTGCGGAGCATGAGGTTCCGAGTGCCCATCCTCTGGCCGATCGCAATGGCGACTATCTTCGGGTTCTTAAAGATAAGCCTGCTGCACTGGTGATGCGTCTGAAGGGAAGAGAGGTGAAGGGGCCTTCAGCGGTGCACTGTGCCGAGATCGGCGCTGAGCTGGCTCGGTTGCATATTGCCGGTCTGGAGTTTACCGGAGAGCGGGCGAGTGATCGTGGGCCGAGCTGGTGGCGTGGGACGGCCCAGCTCATCGCCAGCCGTCTATCAAGTGGAGAGCTTGAGCTGCTTGAAGATGAGCTTGAGTATCAGAGTCAGTTTCGTCTGGTAGATCTTCCGCGCGGGGTGATCCACGCCGATCTATTCCGTGATAACGCCCTGTTTGAAGGTGAGCAGCTCACCGGGCTGATTGATTTTTATTACGCCTGTAATGATCTGCTGCTCTATGATATTGCCGTAACGGTTAATGACTGGTGTTGTGAGGTAGATGGCTCTCTCAATCGTGAAAAGAGTCTGGCTCTGTTGCAGAGTTACCACAATATTCGTCCGCTGACCGAAGATGAGCACCGTATATGGCCGGCGATGCTAAGGGCTGGAGCGCTGCGTTTCTGGCTCTCACGTCTGAAAGATAAGCTCTTCCCCAAAGAGGGAGAGTTGACTCAAATTAAAGATCCGGCTGTTTTTGAAAATATTTTGCGCAAACGGCGCGATGAAAGTGAAAATCTCACCACCTATTTAACCGGTATTGCAGGGTAATTCCTACACCCATTTAGTCGCGCTATCTCCAATAAAAACTGATAAAAATACGCTAACTTATTGACGTTATTTGGATTTGAGAGTTATCCACAAAATCTGTGGATAACTTTGTGGATAAAAGAGTGTTATCCCCCGCTATTCGGCACCACGGCGTCATTTCTGTTAAATTGTTCAGAAAATAGACAGACGCAATATCTTTAATAAAATCAACAGGTTACGCATATTGCCGGTTGCGGAGTTGGTGCCTACTAACCTCCTACACACCGGCTTCAAATTAATATGCATTAATGTGTATAAATGTGTTGACAGGCCTCAGTTGGCCGAGGTAACAGGCGCTATAACCCTATATAGTGAAAGGAAAATGGTGGCTGCTGACAGAGTCTCCCATCAGTCGTTGAATTCAGGGTGTCAGACAGTCCTGTTTTTAGGATGCCTGCAGGAGATCTCTATTGGTCGAGTGTTTGGCGAATTGCGACCGCCAATTCGCTGATATTGTAGGGTTTACTGAGAAGATTCTCAGCCAGTTTCAGGTAGATTTGTTGCTCACCATTGGTGAACTCTTCACGTTTGGAGGTGAAGCCAGAGCTGAGAAGTATCTTAATCTCAGGTTTCTGTTTGAGTGCGTTAAAGGCGAGATGGTAGCCATCAATACCCCCAGGCATGACTACGTCACTAAAAATCAGGTCGATGCTGTCGTTGGCTGAGAGCATCTCAAGCGCCTGTTTGCCACTGTAGGCGACCAGCGTCTGATAACCCAGCTGCTCAAGGTAGTCTATTGCAATTTCTGCCAGTGACTCTTCGTCATCAACGATGAGGATGGTCTCGTTGCCGCGAGGGACTTCGACAGCCGACTTGGTAATATGCTCGTCATAGGCCGTTTGGCTTCGAGGAAGATAGATGTGAAAGGTGGTTCCCTGACCCACTTCGGAGTAGATCTGAATCTGGCCTCCGGAGCGCTGAACGAATCCGTAGACCATACTGAGCCCCAATCCTGTCCCTTTACCGCGCTCTTTGGTGGTAAAGAAGGGATCAAATATCTGTTTTTGCACCTCCTTGCTCATCCCTGAACCGGTATCACTAATGGAGATCATCACATAGTCACCCTCATGGGCATTGGGATTCTGCTTTACGTAGTTGGCATCAAGATGTTTGTTGGCGGTCTCTATCACCAATACACCACCGTTGGGCATTGCATCTCGTGCATTGAGTGACAGATTGAGGAGTGCATCTTCCAGATCGCTGGTATCGATCTCAACAGGCCAGAGATCATCAGCAAGGTTGGTCTGAACCTGGA
>JAPHSO010000299.1 GCA_026193675.1 Gammaproteobacteria bacterium
GCGCGCGATGCGGTGCGAGCCAGCGCCAAGTCGGGTATCGGTATTCATGAAGTACTGGAGGAGATTGTCGATAAGGTCCCTGCGCCGCAAGGTGATCGCGATGCACCGCTTAAGGCGCTGATTATCGACTCCTGGTTCGACAACTATCTCGGTGTGGTCTCGCTGGTGCGAGTCGTTGAGGGAACCCTAAGAGCCAAACGCAAGATTACGGTTATGTCGACAGGGCGTACCCATCAGGCCGATCGGGTCGGTATCTTCACCCCTAAAATGACTGATCAGGAGTTTCTTGAGGCGGGAGATGTGGGCTACATCGTTGCCGGAATTAAAGAGATTGATGGTGCTCCTGTTGGCGATACGATCACTTCAGCGGAGAAGCCGGCGACTGAAACTTTACCCGGATTTAAGGCGGTGCAACCACGGGTCTTCGCAGGACTGTTTCCGGTTAGCAGTGACGACTATGAGGCGCTGCGTGAGGCGCTGGGAAAGTTGCGCTTAAACGATGCTTCACTCTTCTATGAGCCTGAGACCTCAAACGCACTAGGATTTGGTTTCCGCTGTGGTTTCCTCGGTATGCTACACATGGAGGTTGTCCAGGAGCGTCTGGAGCGTGAATATGATCTTAATCTGATCACCACCGCACCAACGGTCATCTATGAGGTGCTCACCACCAAGGGTGAGATCATTATGATCGATAATCCGGCCAATCTTCCGCCAGTGAATCATATTGAAGAGATTCGTGAACCGATTATTGAGGCCAATATTCTGGTACCGCAGGATTATGTGGGCAATGTCATCACCCTCTGTATTGAAAAGCGTGGCGTGCAACTGGATATGCAGTATCTGGGTAAGCAGGTTGCCATCAAATATGAGCTGCCACTCAATGAGGTGGTGATCGATTTCTTTGACCGTCTTAAATCCTGTAGCCGTGGTTACGCCTCGCTCGATTATAATTTCAAGCGGTTCCAGGCGGCTAAACTGGTCAAACTTGATATTATGCTCAATGGCGATGTGGTTGATGCGCTGGCGGTGATTGTGCATCAGGATCATGCACAGTCTCAGGGACGCGATCTCACCAGCAAGATGAAAGAGCTGATCCCCAGACAGATGTTCGATGTGGCAATCCAGGCGGCGATTGGTGGCCAGATCGTTGCGCGTACCAACGTGAAGGCGTTACGTAAAAATGTGACAGCCAAATGTTATGGTGGTGATGTGTCACGTAAACGAAAACTATTAGAAAAACAGAAGGCGGGAAAGAAGAGAATGAAGCAGATTGGATCGGTTGAGATTCCACAGGAGGCATTCTTTGCAGTGCTGCATGTCAGTGGGAGTAAGAAATAGATGAACTTTGATTTTCCTGCATTTCTGGTGTTGATGACCTTTGTTACCGGTATCGTCTGGTTACTCGACCATCTCATCTGGGCACCAAAGCGTGCTGAGCGAGCCGCTATAGATAGTGAGCCAACTGAGCCCTATCTGATTGAGCTCTCCAAATCGTTTTTCCCGATTGTGTTGATTGTACTGGTGATTCGCTCTTTTGTGGCAGAACCCTTTCGCATTCCGTCGGGTTCAATGATGCCAACTCTGTTGGTGGGTGACTTTATTCTGGTCAATAAGTCGGCCTATGGAATTCGTCTGCCGGTGTTGAACAAGAAGGTGCTCGATCTCGGTAATCCTGAACGTGGTGATATTATCGTTTTTCGTTATCCTGAAGATACCAAGGTTGATTATATTAAGCGGGTTGTTGGTGTCGCGGGTGATCATATTGTCTATCGCAATAAGGTGCTCTATATCAATGGTGAACTGGCTGAACAGAAAGATATTGGACGCTATATCGGTACCGGTGGTGGCGCCCTTATGACCGGCGCATATCATCGTCAGGAGAGTCTTGTTGGAACCGAACATGACATTCTGGTGATGGGTGAGCGACCTATCCATGATTTTGAGTTTACCGTCCCTGAAGGAGAGTACTTTGTGATGGGGGATAACAGGGATAATAGTCGTGATAGTCGATTCTGGGGTACTGTTAAAGACAACCTGTTGATTGGTAAGGCATTTTTTATATGGATGAACTGGGATGGTGAGGGTGATACCCTGATCTCCTGGGATCGAATTGGGGGAAGTATTAAATGATCAATAATCTACATCGACAGAGCGGAGCGATTACACCATCAGTTTTGGGTAGTCTGATACTACTGGTTTTTGTGCTGATATTTTCAGGTAAGCTGGTACCGGTCTATCTCGACAATAAATCGGTTAAGTTGATGCTGGAAAAATATGAGAACGATGACAATCTGGTCTTTACATCACCACTCGAAGTACGTAACCGTATCGCCAAACAGTTGCGTGTTGATGGTGTGAAGACGGTGCGAGGTGAAGATTCGATAAGCGTCGAAAGAGGGAAAGATACCTTTGATGTAGATATCACCTATCAGGTGAAAATTCCTCTGGCCTACAACATAGAGATGCTTGTCTCATTCTCTGATCAGGCGGAGATACCGCACCGTTGATCCAGGATCTCTCGTTGCTCTGCAGTCAGGTCGGTTATCAATTTGATGATATCAAACTCCTGCAGCTCGCACTGACCCACCGTAGTGCGAGCAAGGGTAACAATGAGAGGCTCGAATTTCTGGGAGATTCAATTCTCTCCTTTATCATCTCCGATGTGATCTATCATAAATTCCCCGATATTGATGAGGGGCAGATGAGTCGTCTGCGAGCTGCTCTGGTTAAAGGTGAAAATTTTGCCAACATGGCGCGTGAACTTGAGCTGGGTAAGTATCTCAAGCTAGGTGCAGGTGAACTTAAAAGTGGAGGCTTCCGTCGCGATTCGATTTTGGCCGATGCATTTGAGGCGCTGATAGGCGCTGTCTATCTTGATTCAAATGAACAGCAGGTACGGACACTTATCTTTAAATTGTTTGAAAGTCAGCTGGCAAATATTGATCTGAATCGTGCGATTAAGGATCCAAAAACCCGTCTGCAGGAGTATCTGCAGAGTCGGCGTCAGGCTGTACCTGAGTATGAGGTTATAAAGATTGAGGGGAAATCGCACGAGCAGACCTTTACCGTAAGTTGTCGTGTTGAAGCCCTGGAGCAACCTGTGACCGCCGCAGGGAGCAGTCGTCGCAAGGCAGAGCAGGCCGTAGCGGAAAAAGTACTGGAACTGATCAAATGAGTGAAGCTGAACAGAAATTTAAAAGTGGTTTCGTGGCGATAGTTGGTCGCCCAAATGTGGGCAAGTCGACCCTGATGAATCACATTCTGGGGCAGAAGCTGAGTATCACTTCACGTAAGCCTCAGACTACTCGGCATTCGATCTTGGGTATAAAGACCGAAGAGAACTATCAGGTGATCTTTGTCGATACGCCCGGCATTCATCTTAAGGCTAACAAAGCGATGAATCGCTACATGAATCGGGCAGCCACCAGCAGTATCGATGCGGTGGAGCTGGTGCTGTTTGTGATTGATGCCCGAGAGTGGACCGAGGAGGACGACAATGTCCTTAAGCGTCTACAGAATGAGCAGGTTCCGGTGGTGTTGGTGATCAATAAGATCGACCTGATTAAGGAGAAGGAGGATCTGCTGCCGCTATTGCAAGAGCACTCTGCCCGAATGTCATTTCATGATGTGATTCCTCTCTCAGCACTCAAAAGTGTTAATCTCGATCAGCTAGAGAGTCTGATTGTTGAGCAACTTCCTGAAGGGGAGATGATCTACCCTGAGGATTACATTACCGATCGCAGTGAGCGTTTTCTCGCCTCGGAGATTGTGCGTGAGAAACTGATGCGCATGCTCGGTAAAGAGCTCCCTTATGCGATTGCAGTCGAGATCGAGCAGTTTAAAGATGAGGATGGGATGCTGCGCATCAGTGCCCTCATCTGGGTAGAGCGTGAAAGCCAGAAGCGGATCGTCATTGGAAAGGGGGGTAGCCGTCTGAAAGATGTCGGCCATGATGCCCGTATCGATATGCAAAAACTGTTTGATCGAAAGGTCTATCTGCAGCTTTGGGTTAAAATTAAGGAGGGATGGTCCGACAGTGAACGGATTCTGAACAGCCTTGGGTACAAGGATGAACTTAAGTGATAGAGCCGATGGTGATACTCGGGTCGATCACCAGGCGGGCTATCTACTGCACCAGCGTCCGTTTAAGGAGCGTAGCACCATTGTTGAGATCTTCACCCATGACTGGGGGAGAATTGGTCTGGTTGCCAATGGGGTGCGTAAAGAGCGCTCTCGTTTAGCAGGACTGCTACAGCCTTTTCAACGTCTGCTTTTTTCATGGCGTGGTCGTGGAGAACTGAAAACACTCACCTCTGTTGAGGCTGCCGGTCCGGCTGAGCTGCTACAGGGAGATAGTCTCATCTCTGGACTCTACCTCAATGAGCTGATGCTGCGCCTCACTTCCCGTCACGATCCTCATCCAATGCTGTTTAGCCACTATTATCAAGCGCTAGATAGAGTTGCACGAGATGAAGAGCTGGAGTGGTGTCTCAGGGAGTTTGAGCGCGATCTGTTGCAGGAGCTCGGTTACGGTCTAAATTTGAGTCACGATAGTGTGAGTGGAGAAGAGATCGAGCCAGATGCCATCTACTGCTATTATCCGCATGGTCCAGAAAAACTGGATCGGCAACGACAGGCAGGTGGCGAGCTTACGCTTAAGGGAGAGACCCTGCTCGCTATCAGTTCAGGTAGGCGCCCCGGGCGAGAGGGGCTACGCGAAGCCAAGCAGTTGATGCGGGCGATGTTACAACCACATTTGGGTGACAAGCCGCTGATGAGTCGGTCACTATTTCAATCTGGCCGGTAGATAATTTAAACCTTTGATATAGAGAAGAGATGAGCAATCCAAATTCAACACAACCTCAGCCGATCCTGTTGGGTGTCAATATTGACCATGTTGCAACACTACGCCAGGCACGAGGTACACGCTACCCGGATCCGATTCAGGCGGCGATTGAGTCAGAGCAGGCAGGTGCCGACGGTATTACCCTCCACCTGAGAGAGGATCGACGTCATATCCAGGAGCGTGATGTGGCAATGCTCTCCGACATTTTGCAGACTCGTATGAATCTGGAGATGGCGGTGACTGATGAGATGCTAGCCATTGCTGAAAAATATCGACCCTCTGACTGTTGTCTTGTCCCAGAAAAGCGAGAAGAGTTAACCACAGAAGGGGGGCTGGATGTTGCCGGTCAGCTCGTTCGAATGAAGGAGGCCTGTAGCCGTCTTGCGGAAGCTGGAGTTCGTGTCTCTCTGTTTATTGATGCAGAGCCTGAACAGATTGAGGCCGCAGTCGCCTGTGGTGCGCCAGCCATTGAAATTCATACCGGTCACTACGCCGATGCGCAAGATAGTGATGCACGTGCCAGGGAGCTCAGCCGAATTATTGAGGGGGTGAAATTGGGTGACGACTTAGGTCTGCAGGTCAATGCCGGTCATGGTCTGCATTATCATAATACGGTGGAGATAGCCTCCATCCCCCAAATTCGAGAACTCAACATCGGCCATGCGATTATCGCTCGGGCTCTATTTACCGGCCTGCAGCCGGCGGTACGTGAGATGAAGCAGATTATGCTAGAGGCACGTCGCTCCATCTCATCATGATCCACGGAATCGGTACAGATCTGGTCTATATCCCCCGCATGGAAGAGCTGTTGCTACGCCATGGGATGAAGTTTGCCAGACGGATTCTTGCCGATGGTGAGTTTGTTGAGTTTAAGCAAAGCTCCAGACCGGCTGAATTTTTGGCCAAACGGTTTGCCGCTAAAGAGGCGACAGCCAAGGCGCTGGGTACCGGTTTCAGGGACGGCCTCTCACTAAAACATATCGCGGTGGGACATGACTCTCTGGGGCGACCAACACTCAGTTTTGATGGTGTAGGCGCCCAGTTGCTAGAACGGTTCAATATCGAGCATTCTCATCTATCTCTTACCGATGAGCGTGATTATGCGCTCGCATTTGTCACTCTTACCTAAACAGTTATCACTATGTACGAATACGTTTTTTTTGATGAAGGGATCAGAGATCACTTTACCGGGGATCTTAAACTGCGTGGTGTTGAGCACCAGCTGCTTGACGAAGATGGTCTGCTCATTGGTGTTTCTGAAGATATTAGTGATGAGGATTCAGATGCGATAGATGATCTCTATGATCGACTACTGCAGCAAAATGGCGAGCTGATGGAGCAGGGGGAGGATGCCCTTGAGCTCAATGTGGCGGGTGTTCAGATCCAGCTGGCCGACGGTTCTCCCTGTACCATTCGACTCGACACTGAGCTGGTCTCCCGTTTGATGTCGGTCATATCTATGGAGGAGCTGCGCGATCTCTGCCAGACCATCTCCGAAGGGGTAGAGCTTCGTGATAACAGTCCACTTTGCCATATACTGGACTGATTAATATAATTTATATTAGAAAAGTTGAATTTATAACAAAAAGACCATATATTAGGGAAATCTAATTTAGGAGCAGGACCATGCAGAATAGACATATCGCCATCATCGGCGTCGGCTTTGCGGCATTGACCGCAGCCAAAGAGGCTCGAGCCAAAGATCCCAACA
>JAPHSO010000130.1 GCA_026193675.1 Gammaproteobacteria bacterium
CGCCTTCACCTTATCAATGATATCTTGCTGGTACTCCTCCATACCGGCCTTAACATCAAGCTTTGGCTTAGTAATAAAATCTACAGCACCAAGTTCCATCGCCTGCAAAGTGACATCAGCCCCCTTTTCTGTAAGTGATGAAATCATCACCACAGGCATGGGACGTAGACGCATCAAATTTTTAAGGAAGGTCAACCCATCCATCTTGGGCATCTCTACGTCAAGGGTGATCACATCTGGATTGAGCTGTTTAATCTTCTCTCGAGCCATATAGGGATCTGTTGCAGTCCCAACCACCTCTATATGAGGATCCTCTTCTAACAGCTTGGTCAGTAACTGCCTAATCAGGGCAGAGTCATCAACAATCAGAACTTTTATCTTATCCATAAAGAAAAATGGTTAAAAAAGCTCAATTGAACTTTCAACCTTCTCCTCTTCAAGTGCATGAATGTAACTCTCTTCACGTTTGATAATTGTTTCGTTATGCATATTTCTTAATTTTTTCATCCTCACCTTTCCTGTGGCAGGAAAGTAATTCACCTTGCGGGGATAGATATCACCAACATCTTTGGCCAATAGCTGCAAACCTTCTGTGCGGATAAATTCGAGCACAAAATCTATATTCTTTTGACCGATATCAGTCGCCTGTTTTAGCACCCTACCACCACCAAAAACCTTAATCTCAAGATTTTTACGCATTCCACCGTTTCTTAGAACCTCGTTTATAAGATGCTCCATCGCAAAGTTGCCATAGCGGGTTGAGCGATCAAGCATCTCACCGCTCCAGCGACCACTACCATCTGCATCAACGGGAAGCATAAAATGGTTCATTCCCCCTATGAGAAAGACCTTGTCTCGAACACAGGCAGAGACGCAGGAGCCAAGAACTGTAGTGACCATCTCGTTCTCTCCTGTGACATAAAACTCACCCGGCAATATCTTGGCTGAAAATATTTTGTTAGTTGCATCCCAATAACGATTTATCTTCTCAAAACCTTCATAGGGTTGCGGTGGCGCTTCACCTGCAGGATTTACCTTTCTTGAGCTATAGCTACTCATCAGGCTTCACTTTTTCTATAGATCGTTTTTCCAATCAATTTAAAACGGTCAGAGACATTATTCAATGATTCAGAATGGCCAATAAGGAGATGTCCCTCGGAAACCATGTTCTCAAAAAAACGACCAAAAAGTACTCGTTGAGTATCTTTGTTAAAGTAGATAACAACATTACGGCAGAATATGATGTCAAACGTCTCTTTCCAGGGCCATGTATGTAACAGGTTTAGTTGTCTGAAATTGAGGATCGACTGTAATTCAGGCTTTACTCTGACCAATCCTTCCTGTGCACCCTTACCCTTTAAAAACCATTTTTTAAGTCGTTGGGATGCGATACCTTTAACCCTGTCCATTGCGTAGATCCCATCCTGAGCCGTCTGAACGACATTAGAATCAAGGTCTGATGCGAATATCTGAACATCCCAATCTGGTTTGCTCTGAAAATACTCTCTTGCAGTTATCGCAATTGAATAGGGCTCTTCACCCGTTGAGCAGCCCGCGGACCAGATCCTGATTTTTCGACTCGAGGCATTTTCTTGTTCTAGTAACGGAAATATACTCTCCGTCAGATACTCAAAATGGTGGTTTTCTCTAAAGAATGAGGTGAGGTTGGTCGTTAAAGCATTGATGAAGTTGATTAGCTCAGAACCATCATCTTGATCAAGATACTTCAGATAGGTATCGAAGTCTGGAATCTTTTTTGCACGTAATCGACGAACAAGCCGACTATAGACCATCTGCTGTTTAGAATCAGCGAGGGCTATTCCTGCATGTTCCGCAATATAACCTTTGATGGTGTGAAAGTGGGCAGAGGTAAATTCAAACTCTCGCTCGGTAACATCTCTAGCCATTAATATACTCTACACAAATCAGCTATCTGCCTACTGTGCCTTCTCTAGTTCATTGAGCTCATCAACACTTAGCAGCAGATCGATATCCAGCAGCATCACCATGTTTTCATCTACTGTAACCAATCCCTGTATATATTCTGTGCTGATTGCGCCACCAAAGTCTGGGGTAGGCTTCAGCTCACCCTCCTTTACTGTTAGCACATCTGAAACACCATCAACAACAATTCCCAAAGTTCTTTCTCGATCTCCAGCTTTTACAGAAAGAACGATAACGACGGTTAACGGCGTGTACTCAACTGTATCCATATTGAAACGCATACGTAGATCGACAATGGGAACGATAGTGCCACGCAAGTTCAGTACGCCACGCATATACTCAGGGGTATTGGGTATATGTGTCACTGGACTCCAGCCCTTAATCTCCTGTACTCGAAGGATATCGACACCATAGTTTTCATCACCAAGGACAAATGTCAGGTATTGCTGATTATTCGAATCTGCGTGCAAATCAACAGTCGTGGCCACATCCTGATTCATTGCAGAAGCAGACTGGACCTCATTTGTTTCAACACTCATCTTTTTCTCCTAAAGCCATCGAATATTCATGGCATAAAACTTAATAACGCTACTTCAGCCCAAATGCTGACACTTTATCCACTAACCTTAAATGCAGACATCTCTTCGATTAGCTGATTACTCTGCTCTTCCATCGATTCACTTGCAGCCGCAGCCTCTTCAACCAGCGCCGCATTTTGTTGCGTCACCTCATCCATTTGAGTAATTGCACTTCCAACTTCACCAATTCCGGTTGACTGTTCCTGACTCGCTGATGCAATTTCTGAGACGATATCAGCAACTTTCTTAACACCGGTAACAATTTCATCGAGAGTTTTTCCAGAAGCATCTACCAACGCTGAGCCATGCTCCGCTTTTTGAACACTATCTTCAATAAGAGCTTTAATCTCTTTTGCCGCTTCAGCGCTGCGGCCCGCAAGGTTTCTCACTTCACCCGCCACCACTGCAAAACCACGTCCCTGTTCTCCTGCACGGGCAGCTTCAACAGCTGCATTCAGAGCAAGTAGATTAGTTTGGAATGCAATTCCATCAATAACTGAAATGATGTCGGCAACCTTACGACTACTAGTATTAATCTCTTCCATTGCTTCAACTGCACGCTGTACCGTTTCACCACCAGTACTGGCCAGATCACGGGTTGAAGAGACCAACTGGTTGGCCTGACGTGCATTATCGGCATTCTGTTTTACTGAGGCGGTCATCTGCTCCATACTGGCAGCAGTCTCTTCAAGTGAAGATGCCTGCTCCTCTGTACGGTGAGAAAGATCCGTATTGCCCATCGCAATCTCACCGGCTGAGACACGAATGGATTGCGCAACCTCCTTCACCTCGATCACCATATCTTCGATTCGACCGGCAAATTTATTAAAGTTTTCAGAAAGCTGGGCTATTTCATCAGTTCCATTGATCTCAAGGCGCTGGGTTAGATCCCCTTCACCCTCTGCAATATCCGCCAGAAGATTGCGTGTTCTAACAATATTGCCTGTAATTGAACGAGCAACCGCATACGAGATCAGCAACGCAACACCTATGGCCAAAATTGATAACACTAAATAGAAGAATTGCTCGTTTCTTGCCTCTGCCGCATGTTCTTCAACCTGTGCTAATAGCGTTTTAGACATATAATCATCAACCTCTTTCAGGAGATTAATTTTAGCGGTCTGCGTTTTAAACCAATAGACCGAATCAACGCCAAAGTTACCCTGAGCCAATTTGTCAATCGCATTCAATGCAGGCCCATCATTAATTTTCACGGCTTGATCAAGTTCGGTGATATTTGCGCCGTTATTTCGTAAACGAACAGACTTTTCTATGCCATTTTTATAGGCATTCACAGTATCCCTGACAACATTGATCAGTGAACGAGCCTCTTCTGTGATACCCGCCAGCGCAGCATATTCATCAAGATGCTCGATGATCTCTTGATAATCGGCCTCAAAACTTTTTAGGTGTTTAGATTGTCCCCGTAGCACATAATTTTTGAAGCTGTGTATCAACCCACCATATCCGAAGTGACGACGCACCTCACTAATCAGGAAATTACGCTCTTCGTAGGTTGCCGCTGTTGCGCGCATCTTCTCAACTTCCTTTACAGCAGCGTTATCCATCTTCTGTTCATAAAAATTCCGTTCCTCCTCTGTTGCTAGAGAGAGAAACACATTGGCATATGTATTTTGCTCAGAGACCAGTGTACGAAACTTGGCAAACATGCCTGGACCAAATGTATCAGAAGCAAAGGTGTTTGAGAGAACGGCCCGCTCAATCCCTGCGCGCTCTTTACCCAGTAGAAAGTTATAATAGGCGCCAACATTTCTGGCAATTTCACCATCCTGGGTCAGGGAGGTCATACTACCAACCATCTCAAGAAACATCTTATTGGTCTGAGTGTAGAAACCTATCGCCTTGGGAGTGGCCATCTTAAGGTTTAACACATTTTTCCGAATCTCTGGTAGCTGGTCGAGTCGAGCCAGGCTATCGTTAAGGAGCTTCGCAAACTCAGCACCATATGAGTTGACATCAATCTCTGTAAGATATGCTCTGAGATCTGCAATCTTAATATCGGTTGTAGTGTGCTGCTGAGGCAGAATTTCAGCAAATTTCTTCCCTTTACTTCCCAGGTATCCTGCTGTGGCACCGCGCTCCTTTTGCGTCTCATGCACCATATGACTAATCTCCTCAGCTAAAAATGCCAAGGGTTCAACATGGGACATTTCATCGGAGACAGCATTTCTATCTGAGACAACTAAAAGACTGAAATAGACCAGTCCTAATAACGGGAACAACAGCATTAGCATTATTTTTTTGCTAATAGAGATGTTGCCTAGCAAATTCCCTATCGCTTTAAATTCTAAACTCATCACCTTCTCCAAACACCTAGTTACTTTATGTGGATTATTATTTTATGCAGTTTTTGACAAAAGAGGCTCAACACTTTTACTACCAGACATACGGACTAAACTTGGTATATCCAGTATCAGTGCAACCGAACCATCACCTAATATTGTTGCCCCTGAGACACCATCCACTTTTTGATAATTGGCCTCAAGAGACTTAATCACAACCTGTTGTTGCCCTAAAAGGTCATCTACAAAGATACCAACCAGACGCCCCTCTGATTCAACAACGACCAGAAGCCCATCTTCAAGCTCATTCGCTTTCGCCTCAATATCAAAAATATCGCCGAGACGAATGATTGAGAGGTATTCTCCCCTAAGGACAAAGGTCTCACCCTTACCGGCCATTTTGTTGACCATGCCTGAATTGACCTGAATCGATTCAACAATAGACGCTAGTGGAACGATATAAACCTCTCCACCTACAGCAACAGACTGACCATCAAGTATCGCAAGTGTTAACGGCAGGCGCACCGTCATTGTTGAGCCAACACCCAGCTCTGAGGTTATCTCTACCGAACCTCCCAGACTGTTGATATTTCTTCGAACCACATCCATTCCAACCCCTCGACCAGATACATCACTGAGTTGCTCAGCGGTAGAGAATCCGGGTTCGAAAATCAGATTGTATATCTGCTCATTTGAGAGTTGCGCATCAGCCGCTACCACACCTTTCTCAAC
>JAPHSO010000115.1 GCA_026193675.1 Gammaproteobacteria bacterium
CATCAACATAGCCCTTGAGTTGTAACGGCTGGCGAACGGCATACAGAATTGCGATCGCTACATAGAACAGGAAGAAGAGAATCAAGAAGGGTTCAGTCGTGGCAAAGTGTTCAGGACGGTAGTATTGCAACCCCCAAACCGAACCAATAATAAAGGTAAATAGAAAACCGAGCAGATTAAGCTCTCGCCACGCCTTGAACCAGGCGATACCAAGGATGCCGCCGTTGAGCAATGCATAGTAAGAGAAGAGCATCACATGACTGCCATCACCGGTAGAAGTCAATACCGGTGCCAGAAATCCACCACTAATTCCGAAGACGGCTAAGCTACGTGAATTTTGTAATAATGCCAGCAATGCCGAAAATGCCACCAGAGCCAGCATTAGGCCAAAGGCCATTCCAACAGGTATTAAATGATAGAGCTTAGCTGAAGCATATACCGTGAGATATAAAAGACCTGTGCCTCCTCCCTGTATCAATAGCGCGTAGGCTAATCTCCTATGACGTAATCGCCATCCCGCAGCTATCAATGCTACTGCACCAAGTGCTGCTCCACTCAACCGCCATTCAATGGAGAGCAGGCTATGATCAGAGGCATATTTAAGTAGGAAAGCGACGCCAAAGAAGAGCACTACAATACCAACACGCACCACCACATTGCCATCAAGGAAGAAATTTTTCACTGAGGAGAATAGTTTGCCTTCTATAGCCTCAACACCTCTACTCCCCCATTCAGATTCAGAGCTGTCCTCACCCCATCCGGTAGCGATTTTTATACTCGACACATCTGACGGATTCACCTTTGCGGCGACAGGTATTGTTATCTGCTCTTCATCAGATTTTTTAATCACTTCTTCAACAATAGACTTTTCAGTCACAGTTTCAGCAGCTACTTGGGTTTTTTCTTCTTTGGTAGTTGTATCGTCAGGAGACTCAAAAAGTACTCTTTGAGCTAAATTGCAAAATTGTTTTTCAAGTTGACGCTGTTTTTGCGTCAAGTTGAAGTTATGCCCTAACAGATAGCCAATTAGACCACCGAATACAAAGCCTGATTCCCTATCGAGAATAGCGCCAATAACGGCACCTAAAATAAGAAGTAGCCACCCCATGTATATCTCCTCCTATTTGAAATATATTTACAATTGCAGAGTACATAAATAAGAAGTGAGGAAAGCCAATTACTCACTGCATTTTTCTCAATGTATTTTTGTTATTAATTAAAAACAGCATACCTCATAATACATCCGCCCTTTATAAGGTAATTCCTACAAGATATTGACTTAAGGCTTCTCTCAAGCAATTAACCGCTTTTTCCTGCTGCTAGCTGCGGTCTCAACCGGTGAAAGGGTCCATCATGCAGAAATAAAAAAACCAGCGACATGCGCTGGTTTTTTTTTCACAACGCCTGTTTATTGCGCTTGCGCCAAAAGCTCTAACGCCTGGTTGGCATCAGTGACCAGTTTACTTTCAGGGTAGTCACTTAGAAATTTGTTAAAGGCATTCTGCGCCCCTTCAGTATTACCGGACTCATAGAGAACCAGAGCATTTTCAAAATCGCCAAGCTCCTTGGGGTCGATCTCTTTGATGGCGATTTCACCTTTCCAGTAGAGATCGTCTGACTCAACCAGCGCACCACGTACACCTCCAACAGCGGTGGTAGCCACCAGTTTCTTTTTGGGAGTGAATGTCTCAATCTTTTTTCTGAGGCTGTCCCAAAGGCTGGTTGATTCCTCTTTTGGTTGATTGGTCTCTTCAGCATAGAGAGGTTGAGCGCAGACAGTAACGCCTAGTATCAGGGTTAGGGCTGTAATGATCTTCTTCATAAAATGCTCCAATTTGCACTTATAGTGTATTGAGTAGTTCGAGCGACATGACCCGATATTTCTTTTTGATGGATGAATCGAGCTTGGTTGCCTTAATGAAGGCATCTTTAGCTTTGTCGACCTGTTTCATCAGTTTGTAGGTCTTGGCTAGATTGACCCATAGATAGGCATCATTCGCATCAACTTGCGTTGCTGCGACATAGGCTTTGGCAGCGCCTTTAAGATCCTCATCAATAAATAACAAATTGCCGCGATTGTTAAGTGCGGCCGCATTTTTAGGATCTGACTTGATGATCTTATCGAAGTATTTCATCGACTCCTTACGGTCACCGGCCTTGGCAAGGATAATGCCGATCTGCAGATGAGCATTGATATCATCTGGATTATTCTCGATGGCCTGACGGTAGCGGCGGATCTTGGTTTGGGTGCCGATCTTAAGAACACTCATGTATTCACCGGGATAGTTTGTCTCAATATTTTCTTTCGATACCGCGGTGGGTTTCCAGGTCGATTGAGGCAGGCTGGCTGGCTTGTAGGTGCGCCATGACTCCTGAATATTGAGAAGGCTGAGTCCCTGGTCTTTCCACTTATAGTAGTTCTGGCTGCCCATCTCCCATGCTTTGAGGAATGAGCTACCGACTACTGTGGTCTCAACAGGGATCCACAACATATCTTCGTGGATCACATACATATCATCCATGGTGTAGCCGTCAGCATCGGCCTGAATACCGGTGTTGAACATCATCAACATGTGGCCGGGTACCTCAACGACACGGGTCTCTACACCAAGACTTTCTAGTGATGCTGAGTAGAGCGCAACCAGATCATCACAGTCGCCAGATTTGCGCTCAAGGGTCTCACGGGGGTACTGAATGTAGTCGACAAAGTCGGTCTTACCCGAGGTGACCTGATAGGGATTGGTGGGATCCTGAATATAGGTGAGTCCCAGAACGCCGAGAGAGTTAAATACTGCGGCGGCCCACTGAGCCTTGATTTTGGTCTCTTTATATTGAGTGGCGATGGATCGTACATAGTTGATCAGTAGTGGATCCTTGGGGGTGATGAACGATGCAAAACGATCGTGATCATCCCAGCTCAGGCGATGCTTCTCATAGACGTTAATCGCATGGTTTTTGGAGAAGACCTTTTCGGTATTGTTGACGAAGTAGGAGGCGGTCAACTCGGTCTGTACCGGCGTATCTTCTGTCACATTGAGAATATTATTATTGAAGACCGCCTTAAGTGTGATCTCTCTGCTTTCCCCGGGAGCGAGTTGATCAATTTGTGAGCCGGTAGGGAAATCCATGAAATTCTTCAGGGTAAAACCGATCTTAATATTCTGCATATTATCGCCGGTGTTATTGGTCAGCTTGATGCGGCCAATCCCGTTTTCCTCATAAATTTTATAGGTGTTGGAGAAGACATCGCTCATCTCAACAATATCGAGCTCGAGCGGTGTGGTGGTGGCGACCAGCGTGGTCGCTGTGGCTGCTACCTTCTCCGATTCGATACCATCGCTACTGATGGCGGAGACATAGAAGGTGTAGTCGGTATCGGGGTCCAGTGAACGGATCTGATAGTTGGCCTCATCGGTGGCCCCAATCTTGGCGAAAAGCTCTCCATTCTTCTTGTAGATGAGATAGCTGCTTGAGTAGCGCTCATCCAGTGGTTGCCACTTTAACTGCAACTGCCATGCTGCAGGGATTGCCTCAACCCCACTAAGTTTAGGTGGGGTGTATTGGGTGGTTTCAGCATCGACCAACAGATCCAGAGTACTCTCATAACCTTGATGGCTGGCAGCACTCACCAGGTAGTAGTAGCTCCTGTTGGCATCAAGATTTTTGTCGAGATATTGAGTCTCCTTTGACTGGGCAATTTTTGAGAATGGCCCTTCAGCACTTTCCGAGCGGTAGAGCTGATAATGATCGACATAGGGGAGTGTCGATCCCTTCCAGGTTAGGGTCACCGCATGCATACCACCTTCAGCCATAACACTGGAAGGAGCTGCAGGTTTGCGCAGGGTGGTGAGAGTCTGTAGACGACCATTTTCTGAATCGGAGATGGTGTAGGTGTCGCCATCTTTAGCCGAGATGGCAATCGGTTTACGGAACTGGCCAACACCACTACCCTCTCCGCCGACTGAGCGGAGGTAGCGACCTTTAAGGTCATAGATCTTAATGCGGTTGTCATCAAGAACCAGAATCTCGCTGTTGTTGGCCATCACATCTACTGGCTCTTTCAGGTTACCGGGGCTATCACCGCTCTCACTATTGCTAATCTGTCCCTTGGGCTCACCGTTAGCATTGTAGATAAAGATGCTGTTTTGAGATTTATCGATAACGTATAGATTATCGTAGGGATCCAGCGCGATGGCGGTCGGTTCATCTAATGGCTTCTCTTTATTCGTTGTCTTACGGATGGCGTTGATAAAGACGCCCTCTCCATTAAAGACCTGAATCCAGTGATTGTCCTGATCAGAGACAAAGATGAAGCCTTTACTAGAGATGGCGATATCGGTCGGCTCATCAAACTTTCCGGCGCCACTATCCCCAGAGACAAAGCTAAATAATCCCTCTGCCGAGCCAAATTTGCTTAAGACCTTACCATTGGCATCAATCTTAATAATGCGCTTCTTCTCACCATCGATGATCCAGGGGTATCCCTCTGGTGAGACGGCAATCGAGAGAGGGGTAACGTTATCGATCTTTAACTCTTGGCTAATTTTGCCGTTACGGATTTTCAGGATCGACTTTTTATCATCATCAATCGCATAAAGATTATCATCGCCATTCCAGGCAAATTTTCCCACCCTGGCCTTTGTTTCCCCCAGCCAGCGCACAGAATCTATGGTTGCAAGTCGACCCTTAATGGAGAGTGGTTTAGCCGCCTTGGTAGAGAACTGGTGAATCGAGTGGCGCTCTCGGTCGCCCACAAACAGCCCTTTATCGCCATTGGCAACAAGGCCGGTCAGGCTCTGAAATTGTGCCTTGCCTTTGCCCTTGGAGCCAAAGGTTGAGGTGAGACGGTGCTCAAAACTGTATTGATTGATGGTGTAGCTTGAGCGGTTAGCAACATAGATTCCGGTCTTGGAGATGGTGAGATCGACCGACTCCCCGCTTTTGGGCAGCGTATTTTGGTAGCGACCTCTCTGGTCATAGACTTTGATCTTATAGTCGCTGGAATCGAGGGCATAGATACGACCAATAGGGTCGATCTCAATGTCTACAGGTTGGCTCAGTTCATAGGGGAGTCCTTTATCGGCAAATTTCTTTTTATTGTATGGATTTTGGCTGATATTCAGGCTCGATAGATAGACACCATTAACACCATAGAGTCGAATCAGGTTGTTACCGCTATCGGCGACATAGATGATCCCATCATGGGCGGTGATTCCCTTGGGAGAGCTGAGTCGTATGTAGCCATCTCCTCCGCCGAAAGCCCCTTTTACCTTACCCTCCATCGAATACATCACCACCTGCTGAGTGCCGCTATCGACAACATAGATGGTGTTATCGGTGATGGTCAGCGCCTCCGGGCGGCGCAGCAGCTCTTTACCCTTGCTATCTTTTGTGGGCAGAGAGGAGATAGTCTCTCCTGCATCGTTAATAATTAGAACGGAGCCATCTTCCTGGGCCAGATAGAGACGCCCATCCCCCCAGTTGAGGAGTCGAGTGCTCTTTTTTCCTGTAGGAATATCGCCAATAAAATCGACACCAACCAGAGCGGCTGACGGCGGTAGTTCTGGTGCGGAGGCACATGCAAACAGAAACAGGGCAAGGGAGGAGACAATAATTTTACGCATCGGAGAGACCACTCTTATATTGACTAGCTATTGTTTGATTATAGGCCACGAATTTTCAGTCGTGGGTCGTCGAGTGTAACCAGAGTGGCCGGATCGATGCAAAGATTAACCTTGCAAATCCCTACTTATTTTCTCGGTCATAGACGCCATCCCATTCGCTGGGAGGTGGGCTGTCGATAAAGGTATTGCAGCGTTCAATGTAGATCTGACAGGGTCGATCATCGGGTAGTAGTTCACTAATCGCATAGAACTGAGCTCTAGCCTCTTGCCAATTGCCAGAGCGGTAGAGCTGAAGGGCTTTCTGGAACTGCTCGATCTCCTCCTCAGATATCTCCGAAAGGGGATCAACCAGCTCATAGACCGTTACCGGGATCTGTTTTCCGATGACTCGAATGAGGTCTAGTTCGCGGTAGATAAACCTATCTTTGGTGAGCTGGTAGGTTGAGTCGGAGACCAGGAAATCGACATTATAGTATTTGGCGCTACTCTCAAGCCGGGCGGCCAGGTTAACGGTGTCACCAATCACGGTGTATTCCATCTTCTTTCCGTGAGAGCCGATGTTGCCGGCAATCACCTCGCCGCTGTTGACTCCCCCTCTAAAGGCAAACGGCTCCTCTCCACTCTTTGCCCATTTAACGCTCAACTCGTTGAGCACCTGCTTCATCGCCAGTAGTGCACCAATGGCGCGCTCGGCGTGATCCTCCTGGGTTAGTGGGGCACCCCAGTAGATCATGATGCCGTCACCGATGAACTTGTCGACAGTCCCATCATAGCTGTTAATCGCCCGAACCATTGCGGCCAGATATTCATTAAGGCGCTCAACCACCTCAAGCGGCGTGCGGTTTTCGGTAAAGGAGGTAAATCCTTTGATATCGGTAAAAATGATGGTGATCTCTTTGGTATCTCCGCCGATCTTGGCGGCATCTGGTTCACGCTCGAGTCTTGAGACCAGCTTGGGTGAGAGATAGCTGGAGAACATGGAACGCATCTCTCGTGCGCGGCGCTCAAGAATCATATAACGGAAGCTGCCGCCCACCAGTAGTGAGGCGACAGCCGCCATCAGCGGGTAGATCATGCTGATCCAGTGCCCCTCGGTGAAAAACTGGTAGGTGACCCAGATATAGGCTGTTGAGAGCAGAAAAGTGATGGGAATGGCGATATAGAGCTTCAGTTTTGCGGTGAGATAGAAGGTGAGCAGCCCCAGCAGAATGATAAAGGTGATATCGAGCAGCGCCTCCAGACCGGTATGGCGGATGAAGCGATTGCTAATGATGTTGTCAGCAATGGTGGCATGCACCTCCACCCCGGGTGTGTTGCTGTGGAACGGGGTGACCCGCATATCGTAGATGCCGAGGGCGGTCGCCCCTAGAAAGAATATCTTGTTTTTAAGGAGTGCCGGATCGATACGTCCCTGACTGATATCGCTGAATGAATATTGAGGATAGATCCCAGCTGCACCGGTATAGTTGATCCACATGGCGTAGTCTTCATCAACAGGAACACTGCGCCCAGCCAACTCAACTGAAAAGGGTGTGGGTGAGAATGTTTTCTTATCAAGAGCAACCATCGCCCCCATCATGCCCAGTGATGGAACCAGCCTCCCCTCCGCTTCAATGAGCAGGATATTTCGGCGGTTGATGCCATCATCTTCAGGAACGAGGTTGATGTGACCAATCCCCATTGCCGCCTCTTCGATCAGTGGCAGTGAGCCGGTAGAGCCGGTCACCCTGAACTGCTGGTCAAAACTGAAGGTGGTGGCGAGCACCACATTACCCGCCTTGCGGATGGCATCGGCAAAGGCCCGGTCGATCACCTCATCCTGCGGCTCAGGATAGAAGGCATCAAACAGCACCGCCTTTGCTCCGGCAGCTGATAGATTCTCAAGCAGGGGTATGTAGGCGCTACGTGTCCAGGGAAAACGCCCAAGCTCACCGATGCTTTTGTCATCAATGGCGATGATGGCGATCTGCTCGTTGGGTTTTATGGCGCCACGTATATTTTTAAAACGCAGGTCATAGGACTTCGCCTCAAATGCCTCAAGGAATGGGTTCTGGTTGTAGTAGAGGGCAACAATCGTAAAGGTGGTGATCAGCGCCAACAGCGTTGAGACCAGGGCCGACCTTCTGCTTAAAAATAGAGCGGTCTGTTCAGATAGTGATGCCATGAATTTCCATTTATTGAACTTTGCTCTGGGGACTATAGATGATTCTTGCTGCAAAGCCTACGCCATCAATATTGATTGGACAGCTTTCTAGGGCTGGGTTACTTTTCGATACAACGAATATTGAGCGTGAGGATGAGAGATGGAGATCGGTAGTTTTATATTTTGGGGTGGGGTGCTGTTTATCGTCGGCTATCTGATTGTGATCTATAACAATCTGGTGCGTATCAAGCACAATGTAACCAAGGCCTGGTCCAATATCGATGTACTGCTCAAGCAGCGCCATGATGAGCTGCCCAAGCTGGTTGAGGTCTGTAAACAGTACGCAAACTTTGAGCAGGAGACCCTTGAGAAGGTGATGCAGGCCCGTTCTGCAGTCTCTGCTGCACGTGAGCAGGGTGATGTTGGGGCGCTGGGTCCTGCGGAGACCCAACTTCGTCTGGGATTAGGAAATCTCTTCGCAGTCGCTGAGGCATACCCAGAGCTTAAGGCCAATGAGAGCTATCAACATCTGCAGAGCCGTATTAGTGGTCTGGAGGGTGCGATTGCCGATCGACGTGAGTTCTATAACGAGAGCGTCAATATCAATAATATTCGCATCGAACAGTTCCCGGACCTCTTTATCGCACGGATGTTCGGCTTTGATGAGCGCAAGATGTTGCGCTTTAGTGAGGAAGAGAAGAAAGATGTGAATATTAAACAACTGTTTGACTCATAGTATGTTTGATTAATGGCACTGTTTGAATCACTGATCCCACCCGAATGGGCTGTCGGGGTTGTTGAGGCAGAACGCATCCCCTTCTGGGCCGGTACCACACTGCTGTTGTTGGTGACGCTGGTTAGCCTCTATCTGGTGTTCCGATTTCACCATCGCATGCGCATGATCAGCGATACCCCCACATCCAAGATACGTTCGGCAGCGCAAGGCTATGTGGAGCTGGAGGGTGAAGGGCTGCTGATGAAGGGCAGTGATCTACGCTCCCCTCTCTCTGGACTCCCCTGCCTCTGGTACAAATACAAAGTTGAGAAAAAGGTGGTCAGTTACGACAGCAAGGGGCGTCGTCAGACGCGCTGGAAAACGATCGACAGCGGTCGGAGTGAGAGTCTGTTTCTGATCAGGGATGAGACCGGTGATTGTGTGATCGATCCTGATGGTGCAGAGGTGAAACCCAATAGCTCCGTCACATGGTATAGCGACTATGCCGGGTGGCGCGGCCCCCTACCCAAGAGTGGTGGCCTCATCTCTTTTGGCGGTAAGGAGTATCGATTGAGTGAATCACGTATCGATATTGGATCTGATCTCTACCTGTTGGGGCGGTTTGCCTCGGTTGGTGGCTTGCATGATCTGCCCAACAGTCGTGAGGAGCTACGCCAGATTCTGGTGGAGTGGAAACGTGATCCGAAAACGTTGCTGCAACGGTTTGATCGTGATGGCGATGGGCAGATTGATGAGAAGGAGTGGCAAGCCACGGTTAAAGAGGCCAAAAAAGAGGTGGCGCAGCTGCGCGCGGAGATGGCGGCTCAGCCACTGACCCATATGATCGGCAAGCCGGTAAACAGTCGTCGCCCATTTATCATCTCCACCATCAGCCAACAGGATATGGTCAAGCGCTTTGGCTATTTTGTAGGTGGCTCGGCTGCCGCTTTCATTATTTGTGGTGCAGCGGCCACCTGGCTGCTCACAGTACGTTTGGGTCAATAATCGATCGCTTATGGGGTGATCTGAGCCCCCAGGCCAAAGGCGTATATGAAGATAATCGGGGCCTGCAGGATGAGCTGTAGGCTATGTTGCAGGGCCCGCTCAAATCCTCGACGTTCGAACTTTTCATCAAGCCATTCCCCCAAATGTGCCGAGCTCAGGCGGCTTAAAAAGAGCCCCATCACACTGACAATCACCATCAAGCCCATTGTTGACCAATCGGGCCAGTAGTCGATATCAAGGTTGGTGGGCAGTTCGTTCAACCCGCGAAAGATGATGGTGACGATAATGATCCCCTGAACCGGCAGAATAAATTCGGCGCGGCCGATAACCGGGATTAGCGGCAGAATGAGGCTGATAAACAGGGTGATATCGGTCACCCGCTTTAGAGAGAATTGGCTCGACTGGAGCTCAGCGACACCGAAGATCTGTGGCTGTAGTGAGGAGAGAAACAGCGTCAGAGCCAATAGATTGAACCATGGAATGTAGAGGTGCTCCAGCGCCAGAATGGGTGGCGAGCTCTCTTTACAACGCTGAGCGAGATAGGCGCCACTCCACTCAGAAATAAAGGTGAGCAGGGTGTAGATGAGGAGTGCCAGCAGAGCTGCGGGTGATAAAAGCAGCCCGATTGCGGCGTAGAGATATTCCATGAGTGGATGGTGTATAAAACGTTACTGACGCGGTATATCGCTAACGGTAACGTAGCTATTCTTGCCAGAGCCCTTGGCCTGATACATTGCATCATCAGCCAAAGAGACCAGTTGATCAGTTGTCTCACCATCATCGGGGTAGAAGCTGATGCCGATACTGATACCAACTCGCAGCTCCAACTCATCACTGATGATCGGTTCATTGGTGACGCTGATAACTTTGTTGGCGATCGGTAGGGCCGCCTCCCGGTTGGCAAGGTTATTGAGGATGATGGTGAACTCATCACCACCAATGCGTGAGAAGAGATCCTCTTCACGAATGGTCTCCCCGATTCGTCTGGAGATCTCGATCAGCACCTTGTCGCCGGCATCATGCCCATATTTGTCATTAATCTCTTTGAAGCCATCAAGATCCATAAAAAAGACGGCTGTGTAGTTTTTTGAACGATGTGACTGTTTGATCGACTGGGTCAACTGCTCTCTAAATAGGGTACGGTTTGGCAGGGTTGTGAGTGCATCGTGGGTGGCCAGAAAAGAGAGTCGCTGAGTTCGCTGGGCAATACGCTCCTCCAGTTCGCTCTCAATCAGGTTACGGCGGTCAATCTCCTGAATCAGTCGCTTAATGATGATGAAGGCGATGGCACCGCTAACAGCAAGACCGACGACCATCAGCAGCAACATCATCCCCTTAAATGAGCCCACCTGATCCTGTGTGATCCTCTGTTTTTCGAGATTCTGCTGGTGCTGCAGGGCGATGAAGCGCTTCATGAGATTAATAGCGGTGCGCTGATTGGGGATCGCATCCTCATAGAGCTGCTGTTGCGCCTCTTCATCGCGCTGCTCATACACCAGATTGGCGACCTTATTTTGAGCGATGCTGGTTGTTGTATTCTGCTTCTGCTGAAGCTCCAGTAGTTTGAGCTCCTCTTCGTTGGATGGCAGCGCCAGCAACTGTTCGTGCAGTTGGGTCGACGCGGTCACAATAAGATTCATATCCCTCTGCATCCCCTTCCACTCAAACGGATTTTGAGTGAACAGCATGCTCTGCAGAATGAGTGAGCGTTCCTGCCCCAGATTCATGATCTGATTCATGATGTTGGCCTGACGATTATTGGTATCGATCACCTGGTCAAATTGGCCCATCACGTCACGGATACGAAAGATGCCAGAGAGTGAGGTGGTTAACAGGATCACAATAATGATCACGAATGCGACCGTTGTGCTCCTGATAATTCTGTCCCTGTTGACCATGGTTCTAACCTCTCGTAGAGAATAGACTATAGCAAAAGGGTAATTTGAGGTGAACCGAGTAGGTTGCTGGGTATTCGGGTTAGTAGTTGACCGGTATTACGCTAACGGTGACGTAGTGATTTTTACCACCACGCTTGGCCCTGTACATCGCATCGTCGGCCTTGGTGATCAGGGTATCCATCGACTCGCCATCAACTGGGTAGAAGCTGATGCCGATACTAACGCCCAAATGGAGCAGCTTGCCCTCCAGCTCAATCGGCTGATTGACCGCACGGATGATTTTATCGGCAATCGGTAGCGCCATATGTTGATTATCAAGGTTGCTCAGAATGAGGGTAAACTCATCACCTCCGATACGGGCAAAGACATCCTCTTCACGGATGGTGTCATTAATTCGGTGACAGATCTCAATGAGAACCTTGTCACCAATATCATGACCATGCTGGTCATTGATCTGCTTGAAGCCGTCGAGATCCATAAAAAATAGCGCGGTAAAGTTGGTCTGGCGATGAGACTGTTTGATCGCCTGTACCAATTGAGCATTGAACAGGCTACGGTTGGGCAGTCCCGTCAGGGTATCGTGGGTGGCCATATGGGTCAGTTTTTGAGTGCGGCTCTTCACCCGCTCCTCAAGCCCCGCCTCTATTTGGTTTCGTCGCTCGATCTCCCTTTTTAGCCAATGAATCACCGTCATGGCGATAACAATACTGACAGTGACACCCAGGACAAGCAGAATCCACATCAGCTCTTTGTAGTAGCCAACCTGTTTTCGTGTGGTCTCTTGCTCATGAATGATGTGTTGGCGCTGCTGATCGATAAACTGCTGCATGAGATCTACAGCCAGCGCCTGATTGGGAATCACCTTTTCAAAAAACAGAATGCGGGCCTTTTCATACTCCTCATCGACGATGAGTTGCGAAACCTGGGTTTGAAACGCGCCGGTCTTGATGGTCTGTGCTCTCTGCTGATTAAGCAGCAGAAGATCGCTCTTTTTCATATCTAGTGCCAATAGTTTTGCACGCAGACCAGAGTAGATTGCATTGTAACTGCTGAGCTTCATCTGCTGCTCATCCCACTCGAAGGGATCGCGAGAGAGCAGCATACTTTGGAGAAGAAGTGAGCGATCACGGGCCAGTTTCATGATCTCGTGCATGATTGCGATTTCGGCATTGTGGGTGTCTATCACCGTATCGAACTGAGCAACAACACTCTGGATACGGCTGAGGCCCGACATGGTGATGGTGACCAGAACAGAGATGATGACGAAGAAGGCGAGGGCGATTCGCTTTGTCCCATTTTTATCGGCTCTCATCGAAATGTTCTACCTATGCATCACACTTCGTCCGACTATATCAGCTCTATTGCTGAACTTTCACCCTGAAGCAGGTCAGGGTGGTGTTAATCAGGCGCGGGAGATGTACTTTCCGGTGGTTGTGTTGACCTTCACAACATCACCACTCTCAAGATATTCTGGAACCTGAATCTCCAGACCGGTGGAGAGGATTGCCGGTTTGGTACGTCCTGCCGCCCCCCCTTTGATGCCAGGGTCGGTCTCGGTGATGGTGAGGCTGACTGCCAGCGGGAGCTCAATCCCAAGAATCTTTCCGTCAACTAAAAGAGCAACAATCCCTTCCATCCCCTCCGTGATGTAGCCGATCTGCTCGGCAAGATCTTCACTATTGATGCCGTACTGGGTGTAATCCTCCAGATCCATGAAGATGTAGCTGTCGCCATCAATATAGGAGTACTGCACCTCACTTTTAACGCAGTCGACCTCTTTCAGAAAATCGTCTCCCTTATAGGATTCATCAAGTTTTTGACCGGTCTGCAGGTTGTTAAAACGCACTTTATAGAGCGTTGCGGCACCACGAGATGAGGGGCTTTTTGCCTCCACCTGTTTAACAACATGAGGTGCGCCATTTATCTCAACAAACATACCGCGCTTCAGTTCACTCCCCTTTGGCATTGCTCTCTCCGAATGGTCTATTGTGCTAAATTACGGGCCAGTAGCGCCAGCTCGTAGCCACCCTCGGCAAGTGGTGGCAGAGGGATCTGCACCTGGTAACCCCCTCCCGGGACCTCTTCCATCGGGTTACCCTTCATATCGTTAATCTGCTCAAGGGTGATGGTCTGATTGCCGCCGGCACAGATGATCTCAATGGCATCACCGACCCGGAACTTATTCTTCACTTCAATGGTGGCAATGCCACTATCGGGTTGGTAGGCGCTCACCTCACCGACAAATTGCTGCTTCTTGCTGCCGGAATAGTTACTGATGTAGTTCTGATAATCCTGGGTGTGATGACGTACGAAAAAGCCGTCGGTATATCCGCGGTTGGCGAGGTTTTCCAGTTCACCAAGAGATTCGGGATCAAATGGGCGCCCGGCCACTGCGTCATCAATCGCCTTACGATAGATCTGAGTGGTGCGTGCCACGTAGTAGTGCGACTTGGTGCGCCCCTCAATCTTGAGGCTGTCGACACCCATCTCCACCAGGCGGTGGATATGTTCAACGGCGCGTAGATCCTTGGAGTTCATAATGTAGGTGCCGTGCTCATCCTCCTCAATCGGCATCATCTCGCCGGGGCGGTTGGCCTCCTCCAGCAGATAACTCTGCTCTGATAGCGGATTACGCTCTGCATCACCACAGGAGCCACTGACGAGCTGCGGTTCAGTAGTCTGGTTTTCGGGATCATTTGAAACCTTGTAGTCCCAACGGCAGGAGTTGGTGCAGCTTCCCTGATTGGCATCGCGATGGTTGAAGTAGCCCGAGAGCAGACAGCGGCCTGAATAGGCGATACAGAGAGCGCCGTGCACGAAGACCTCCAGCTCCATCTCTGGACACTCCTGGCGAATCTCAGCCACCTCGTCGAGAGATAGTTCACGCGAGAGGATCACCCGCTTAACCCCCATCGAGTGCCAGAATTTGACCGCTGCGCTGTTCATCGTATTGGCCTGAACTGAGAGATGAACCGGTAGCTCAGGCCACTTTTCACGAACCATCATAATGAGCCCCGGATCGGCCATAATTAGTGCGTCTGGCTTTAGCTCGATAATTGGGCTGATGTCATCAATGTAGCTCTTCACCTTACTATCGTGGGGTAGCAGATTGCTGGCGAGGAAAAACTCTTTGCCCGCGGCGTGAACAATATCGATCCCCTTTTTGAGCTGCTCCAGGGTGGAGAAATCGTTATTACGCACCCGCAGGCTATAGCGTGGCATACCGGCATAGACGGCATCGGCACCATAACGAATTGCATACTCGAGGTTACGCAGGTTACCTGCAGGGGCTAAAAGTTCGGGAGCTTTATTGGGAGAGGCCATCGGTTTAACATCTACTCTTGAAGGGGCGGGATTTTACCACCACTCTCTCTACCAGTGTCTTACTAATTTACTGTGATGTATAAATTGAGTGCCATTTCAGAGAGTTATTTAGATTTTGCCTTTGCATCTAATTCTCTTCACAATGCGGGTATGAATGATAACAAGTTGAGTGATATGGATAAGAGCCTATTTGCAGGATTTCTGCGCAAGTCTTTCTCTCTAGTGGCGGCAGTGGCTCTGATGCTACTGACGAGCAATATGGCGATGGCCGCTGATGAGCCTGCGGTCTCCTCCAAAGAGAATATGGGGCCGGTGGTGATGCTGCAGAACGCCACCCACAATCTATTGACCAAGATGGAACAGGATCGAGCGACGATTAAGGCAGATGGCACACACCTGATGGCCCTGGCCAATGAGGTATTGCTCAACCACTTTGATACCGATGCGATGTCGCGCTGGGTCCTTGGGAAGCACTGGAAATCAGCCTCGAAGGAGCAACAGAAGCAGTTTACCCAGGAGTTCCAGACGCTGGTGATCCGTTTCTATGTCTCAGCCATGTTTGATGATCCTAAGCTACTTGATGAGATCATAGAGATGGGTGATCGAATCATCACCTTTGAGCCGGTAGCGTGGGATGCGACCACCAAGAAGGTGACCGTTAAGTCGATGTTTTCAATTCCCAGCGGTCTTGAAGTGCCGGTTAACTTTAAGCTCTACTTTGCCAAATCGGGCCAATGGTTGATCTACGATGTGAATGTCGATGGTATTAGCCTGATCACCAACTATCGCAACTCATTTGGCGCTGAAATTCGTAAGGACGGGATGGCGGCGATGCTTGAGCGCTTGATCAATAAAAATCGTGAGCAGATAGCTTCGAGCTAGTGGGATAACAACACTGCTGAGATCTCTGACAATGGGGTGTAGAATAACCGCCCCATTTTCCACCTTCCTATTCATAACGTTGAGGTAGTCTCTATTGGAACAATATCGCGGTACCACAATCCTTGCTGTCCGTCGTAACGGCCAGGTTGTTATTGGTGGTGATGGTCAGGTCTCCCTCGGAAATACCATTATGAAGGGCAACGCACGTAAAGTACGGCGTCTCTATCATGACAAGGTGATCGCCGGATTTGCCGGCGGCACAGCCGATGCCTTCACCCTGTTTGAGCGTTTTGAGGCAAAGCTTGAAAAGCATCAGGGCCACCTGACCCGTGCCGCTGTCGAAATGGCCAAAGATTGGCGCACCGACCGAGTGTTACGCAAACTGGAGGCGCTGCTGCTGGTGGCCGACAAGACGGCAACCCTGATGATTACCGGAAATGGCGATGTGATCGAGCCGGAAAAGGATCTCATAGCGATCGGTTCTGGCGGCTCATTTGCCCAGTCGGCAGCCACCGCCCTGATAGAGAATACAGAACTAGATGCCCGCACAATTGTCGAAAAAGGGCTCTCAATCGCTGCAGATATCTGTATTTACACCAACAACAACCTAACTATAGAAACACTGGACGAATAACCGATGTCAATGACTCCCAAGGAGATCGTCTCCGAACTCGACAAACATATTATTGGTCAGGATGGCGCCAAACGTGCAGTGGCGATCGCCTTGCGAAACCGTTGGCGTCGAAGTCTGGTCGATGCGGATCTGCGCAACGAGATTACGCCAAAGAACATTTTAATGATTGGTCCTACCGGTGTTGGTAAGACCGAGATTGCCCGGCGTCTTGCCAAGCTGGCCAATGCACCTTTCATGAAGGTTGAAGCGACAAAATTTACCGAAGTTGGTTATGTTGGCCGCGATGTTGAGTCGATTGTGCGCGATCTTGTCGATATCTCAATAAAAATGGTGCGTGAGCAGGAGATGGCCAAGGTAGAGTATCGTGCCTTTGAAGCGGCTGAGGAGCGGATCCTCGATATTCTACTTCCCCCGGCGCGAAGCGGTGGTTTTGACGAGATGGAGGAGGGTGCTGCCGGCGAGAGCCGGAGTGAGCCCGAAAATGCCACCCGCCAGAAATTCCGCAAAAAATTGCGAGAGGGTGATCTCGACGACAAGGAGATTGAGGTTGAGGTGAGCGCTTCACCGATCGGTGTCGAGATTATGGCCCCACCCGGAATGGAGGAGATGACCAGCCAGCTACAGGGTCTGTTTCAGAACATGGGCGGCAAAAAGACCAAAAAGCGTAAATTGAAGATCAAGGATGCGATTAAGCAGATCTCTGATGAAGAGGCGGCCAAGCTGATCAATGAAGAGGATCTAAAGACCCTCGCTGTCGATGCTGTAGAGCAAAACGGTATCGTCTTTCTCGATGAGATGGACAAAATTACCGGCCGTTCCGACTCTAAGGGTGGTGCCGATGTCTCTCGTGAGGGTGTACAGCGCGATCTGTTGCCACTGGTTGAGGGATCGACCGTCTCCACCAAGTACGGCATGATCAAGACGGACCATGTTCTGTTTATCGCCTCGGGTGCCTTCCATCTCTCCAAGCCATCCGACCTGATCCCCGAGCTACAGGGGCGTCTACCGATACGGGTTGAGCTTGATGCCCTCGGTGTGGATGAGTTTGTGCGCATCCTTACAGAGCCCGATGCCTCCCTTACCGAGCAGTATCAGGCGCTGATGAAGACCGAGGGTGTAACCCTGGAGTTCAGCGAGAGCGGCATTGCACGAATTGCTGAGATCGCCTGGCAGGTGAACGAAACCACTGAAAATATCGGTGCACGACGTCTACATACGGTTGTTGAGCGCCTGCTGGAGGAGATCTCTTACAACGCCTCAGAGTGCGATGGTGATAGTGTTCTGGTCGATGCGGACTATGTGGATCAGCAGTTGGGTGACCTGACACAGGATGAGGATTTGACCAAATATATCCTCTAAATAACCCTATAGTTTGAATTTAGCGGGTATCGCCTAAACCTTACCCCTTTGTAGAAAAGTAAAAACATTCGAGAATCACTATGTCAAAACATATCCCAACCGGCATCACCCTGCATAAGGGGGCCAAATCTTTAGAGCTCGATTTCGATGGTGAGAAATTTAATCTTCCTTGTGAATATCTGCGCGTCTACTCCCCCTCGGCTGAGGTGCGTGGACATGGCCCCGGCCAAGAGACGCTTCAACTCGGTAAAGAGGATGTCAATATTGAGAAGATCGATCAGGTCGGCACCTATGCGATCGGTATCGATTTTGATGATGGCCACAACAGTGGTATCTACGATTGGGAACTCCTCTATGATTTGGGTGTAAACTACGACAAACACTGGCAGGACTATCTGGATCGCCTCGCAGCAGCAGGCCATAACCGAAAAGTCGATTAAACTGCCGATTTAGAACCACTAAAAAGAGAGAGGCGCGGTAACAGGTATGAGTGAAGGCAAAACAACCCATTTCGGTTTTCAGGATGTTCCTGTAGAGGAGAAGGCGGGTAAGGTTGCCGAAGTATTCCATTCTGTTGCGGATAAATATGATGTGATGAACGACCTGATGTCGTTCGGCATCCATCGTCTCTGGAAGCGCTACACCATTGAAATGAGTGGTGTGCGTAAGGGTCACAAAGTGCTCGACATCGCCGGAGGTACCGGTGACCTTGCCGCCAAATTCTCGGAGATTGTCGGTGACTCGGGTGAGGTGGTGCTCTCTGACATCAATGGCTCTATGCTGGGTGTGGGACGTTCGCGCATGATCGACAAGGGTCTATTGAGCAATATCGATTACGTACAGGCCAACGCCGAATGTCTCCCCTTCCCCGACAACTACTTCGACTGCATCACCATCGCCTTTGGTCTTCGCAATGTGACCGAAAAGGCCAATGCGCTTCAATCGATGTACCGCATCGTCAAGCCGGGTGGGCGGGTGCTGGTGCTGGAATTTTCCAAGCCACAGTCCCCACTTCTTTCAAAGGTTTATGATCTCTACTCCTTTAAAATACTGCCTAAAATCGGCGAAATAGTCGCGAACGATAGTGAAAGCTACCAGTACCTCGCGGAGTCAATTCGTATGCACCCTGATCAGCAGACCCTGAAGGATATGATGCTGGATGCCGGTTTTGAGCAGTGTGATTACCATAATCTGACTGGCGGTATTGTCGCGCTACATCGAGGTTTCAAATTTTAACGGCACGTTCATCTTTTACCCCATAACTGCGTTATTTTCGTAATCGAGAGGTCACATATTGCATCTATGCTCACATTCTCCATGCCAAAATGTCCTGTTCTGGAATAAAATCTAAACATGCTGGTTTTATTTAAATATTCTGACATGGGGGTGCCAGATGCAGGATGAACAGGCTGATGATAGGCAAGAGAGTGGTGATGAATGGGCTGCCGCTGCTGAAGAGGCAGGGATCCCTACTGAGCATGACTTCATAGAATATGCCGGTTTCTGGCGAAGAGTTGCGGCCAGTCTGATCGACACCATTCTGCTGGTCATCGTGCTGGCACTCTTGGCAATTCCCCTCGGATTTATCGGTATGCCGGTGATGGGTGGCGGTATGGTTGGAGGGATTCTGCTTCAATATGTTTTCCCAATGGTGATTGTGGTCGCTCTATGGCTCAAATTTGGCGCGACACCCGGTAAGCAGCTTTTGGACTGTGTGATTGTTGATGCGCGTAGCGGCCACCCCCTTAGAACCGGCCAGGCGATTTTGCGCTATATCGGTTATTACGCCTCATCTATTCCCCTCTTGCTCGGATTTGTCTGGGTCGCCTGGTCTCCTCGCAAACAGGGTTTTCATGACTATATCGCCGGTACGGTGGTGATTCATAAAGCGGAGCGCCATCAAGACCCGGAGGCCGATAAGTCGATTGAGGCTTTCCTAAAGGATCACCAGTGATCACCACTGCAATCCTGGCAGCGGCCGAACAGGCGGTTAACCGTACTCTGGAGCTTGATCCGAAAGTGCTGCTGAGACTCGAGTCTATCGCAGGCAAGATTATTGCCATTGAGTTTGAGGGGATTGGAGAGCGAATCTTCATCCGCCCTCATGCCAAGGGGCTCGATCTGATGGGGGACTACGATGGTGCAGTTGATACAACCTTGCGTGGTACACCGATGGCGCTACTGCGTATGAGCAACGGCAAACCGGGTGAAGGGCTGTTTGGTGATGGAGTGACTATCACGGGCGATATTGAGCTGGGGCAGCGCTTGCAGCGGATCTTTGGGGCGCTCGATATCGACTGGGAGGAGCACCTGTCGCACCTCAGCGGTGATATTATTGCCCACCAGCTTGGTGAGGGATTTAGAGCGCTCAAGCGCTGGAGCCGACAAAACAACCGGTCATGTGAACGGGATATCTCGGAATATCTGCGTTACGAGACCGATTCCCTCCCCCTCGACTGGGAGGTGAAAGAGTATCTGGATGGTGTCGATCTGATTCGTAGCGACCTGGATCGACTTCAGGCTCGCGTAGAACGTCTTAGTAAAGAATGATTATGGGGTCGGAGTCGTTCTCAGTAGATATTTGGGCTGTAATGGTCACCTCCCCGCGTACAGTTGCACCGCATTTTGTGTTTAAACGACTCCGACCCCTTGATTGGGCAAATGTAAGAAAATAGCGAGAAGATTACAAAATAGTGAATTACATCCTTCAATTTTTCAGACTCTTCCATATTAGCTGGGTACTGGTACGCCACGGTCTTGATGAGATCCTCTTCGCTTCACACCTGTTTCGTCCCCTCCACTTTCTACGCTGGATCGCCTTTTGGCGTGTTTTGCGCAATAAAAATCTGAATCATGGTGTCAGGCTGCGTCGTGCCCTGATTGATCTGGGGCCCATCTTCGTCAAATTTGGACAGATCCTCTCTACTCGACGTGACCTGTTGCCCGACGATATTGCCGATGAGCTGGCCAAACTGCAGGATCGGGTTCCCCCCTTCCCTACCGATGAGGCAAAAAGGATTATTGAAGAGTCCTTCAAGCGGCCGATGAGCGAGCTGTTTCGGGAATTTAGTGAGACGCCCCTTGCATCCGCATCGATTGCCCAGGTCTACACCGCAGTCCTAACTGACGGTCGTGAGGGTGTGGTTAAGGTGCTACGTCCCAATATTGAGCCGGTGATTCGACGTGATATCGGTCTGCTCTATATTCTTGCCAGCAATCTTCAACGCTTCTGGGCCGATGGTCGCCGTCTGCGTCCGGTTGAGGTGGTGCATGAGTTTGAGAAGACCATACTGGATGAGCTCGACCTGATGCGCGAGGCCGCCTCGGCCGCCCAGATTCGCCGCAATTTTGAGGGCTCCGAGCTTCTCTATGTTCCGGAGATCTATTGGGATCATTGCCGCAAAAAGGTGATGGTGATGGAACAGCTGCACGGTATGCCGATGGGGGATATCCCCGCCATCAAGGCAGCAGGCACCGATATGAAGCGGCTTGGTGCCCAGGGCGTAGAGATCTTCTTCACCCAGGTGTTTCGCCATAACTTCTTCCACGCCGATATGCACCCAGGCAACATCTTTGTTGAAGATCTCGGCAATGGTAAGGCGCGCTATCAAGCGGTCGATTTTGGTATCGTCGGCACCCTCAGCCATGAGGATCAGCGCTATCTGGCCGAAAATTTCATCGCCTTCTTCCGCCGTGACTACCATCGCGTCGCTGAACTTCATGTTGAGTCGGGATGGGTGCCGAGTGATACCCGTGTTGATGAATTTGAGGCGGCGATTCGTACCGTCTGTGAACCTATCTTTGAAAAGCCACTCAGCGAGATCTCCTTTGGTCAGGTGTTATTGCGTCTGTTCCAGACGGCGCGCCGCTTTGATATGGAGGTTCAGCCACAACTGGTACTACTGCAGAAGACGCTGCTCAATATTGAAGGTCTCGGTCGCCAGCTTTATCCACAACTTGACCTGTGGGATACCGCCAAGCCCTTCCTTGAACAGTGGATGAGCGAACAGCTCGGTCCCAAATCTTTTGTTAAAAAAATGCAGAAAGAGTTACCACAGTGGGGCGAGGCGCTACCCGAGATCCCCTCCCTGCTCCACTCCCTGCTTAAACAGGCACGTGATGGCCAGATACCTCTTAAACTCAATGATGAGTCGATGGATAAAATTCGGCGAGAGATCCGTGAGGCCAATCGAAGGAGCATCGCAACCACCACCGGTATTGGACTCATAATCAGTGCCGTCGTGTTGCTGGCTCTTGATGGACATGCCCAGCCGATGCTTGCCGGTGCCCCGGTGCTGACCTGGGTGTTGGGTATCGCCGGCCTGCTGTCACTACTTTCAATTTCAAACAGGAATTAATTATTTATCTAACGTAATGTTAAGTAAAAACACAAAAGGAAGAATATGAAAAAGTATCTAGGTTTAGTGATTTCTGCAGTGACAATATCAGTCTATTTAAGTACAGCTAGCGCGGTGACCTACTGGCCCCCAACATTAACCGATTGGAGTTTATCGCTTAATAATGGGGTTGCATACATTACTTCTTCACAATTCGCTTCACATTGTTCTCACAATCGAGGGCAAATCAAAATGGATGGCACCGAATTCAACAAAGCTCAGTATGCCTACGCCATGTCTGCAAAAGCTAGAGGAAAAAAAATGGCATATGTTGTCGATGACGTACAAACCACTTGTGTTATCTATGGTTTACAGGAAGTCGATTGACTTGTTACTTAACAATGCGCTTCATTGGAAGGTTTTCTCACTGGTGCTCATAAATTACTGCTGAGCATGGCGTTAGCAACTGAGTGAAAATTGATCGGTGAGTAAAGAACAGATAATACCCCTATTGTTTAAAAGGAAAGATTAGGGTTTAATTGAAAATCAAAGTTACAAGGAAGAGTGAACAAGTGCAATCTCGTCTATTAATTTCATTTCTCGCAATCACTGCGGTTATCACTATCGTTGTTGCACTAATCCCGAAGTTCTCTACACCTCCTCCAGTAGTTACAAAAATTGAATCAGAAAAAGTTACTACACCGCAGCTTCCACAATCACCCATTAGTGCAGAAGAGCGAAAAAAACTTAAACGCAAGATGGAGAGTGCTGATCAACTCATCGTTCACGTTGACAAAATGATTGAAGAACATCAGCTAGAGCGCCGTACAAAAGAGCCCGCCCTGATACAGAAAAAACAAATTAATCGCCTTTTACAGATTGAGTCACAGGTGAAAAACTTACCTGCTAACAAATAAGAATGGACATAA
>JAPHSO010000085.1 GCA_026193675.1 Gammaproteobacteria bacterium
CCTCTCCCATGAGCTGGTAAAAACCGGCCTTTATGACCGCGAATTCCTGCAGCAATACTCCAACGCCGCTGAACTGGTCAACATGGATCCCAACAGCTCGGAGTACGGCATGTTCGTCCGCTTCGAAGTGCCACCTGAAGAGGGCTGTTTCGATCCGCAGAACAAACTCTGGTGGGATCGGGAACTCAACAAACCTATTTCGACTCAAACCCCCGGCACCGATCCACGCCTGATGGGTGAGTTCACATTGGATGATGGCACCCCGGTAAAACCTGCATTCCAACTCCTTAAAGAGCGTCTGGATGAGTACACCCCTGAGTGGGCCGCCTCAATCACCGGCATCCCGGTTGAAACCATCCGTCGCCTTGCGCACGAGATGGGGATCACCGCTCGAGATAAGAAGATCGAATTGCCGATTGCCTGGACCGATGTCTGGGGAAATGAGCATGATACTGTCACCGGTAATCCGGTCGCCTTCCACGCAATGCGCGGACTGGCTGCTCACTCTAACGGTTTCCATTCGATCCGAGCGATGTCGATTCTAATGTCGATCCTTGGCACCATTGATCGCCCCGGTGGTTTCCGTCACAAGGCACCATTCCCACGTCCAATCCCTCCCTGCCCAAAAACGCCAACCAGTTGGGATGACGTAAAGCCCAATACACCATTAAATGGTATGCCGCTCGGTTGGCCTGCTGACCCTGATGATCTCTTCGTTGATGATGATGGTGAGCCGGTGCGCATCGATAAAGGTTTCTCTTGGGAGCACCCTCTCTCAGTTCATGGTTTGATGCACAACGTTATCACCAATGCATGGCGTGGCGATCCCTACAAGATCGACACCCTGTTCCTGTTTATGTCGAACATGGCATGGAACTCGACGATGAATACCGAGGAGGTGCGCAAGATGCTCAACGACAAAGAGGAGGATGGCGAGTTTAAAATCCCCTTCATCATTGTTGCTGATGCCTTCCAGTCAGAGACGGTTGCCTATGCCGATCTGGTGCTGCCAGATACCACCTATCTAGAGCGTTACGACTGCATGTCGATGCTCGATCGCCCCATCTCTGAATTTGATGGCCCGGTCGACTCGGTCCGAATTCCGGTGCTACCCCCCTCATTCGACACAAAGCCTTTCCAGGAGGTGATCATTGAGCTCGGTACGCGCCTGAAACTTCCGGTCTTTGTCGATGATGCAGGTAACCGTAAATATAAGGACTATCCCGACTTTGTCACCAACTTCGAGACCGCACCCGGATCGGGTATGGGTTTCCTCGCCGGTTGGCGCGGTAACGGCGGTCAGAAATCGATGAAGGGTGAACCCAATCCCGATCAATGGCAGATGTATGAAAAGAACAACTGCGTCTATCATCACGAGCTGCCGAAGTCCTACCAGTACATGCGTAACTGGAACCAGGGCTATCTGCAGTGGGCCCAGGCCCACGGCATGACCCGTTACGCCGAGCCGATCAATATTCATATCTACTCCGAGGTGCTGCAGAAGTTTCGTCTGGCAGCCCAGGGCAAGAGCATCGGTAACCAGCCTCCTGAGAGGCTACGTAAACGGGTTGAGACCTACTTCGATCCACTGCCGTTCTACTACGAACCGATCGAGTCACAGCTCACCGACAAGCGCACCTATCCGCTCAACGCGATCACCCAGCGCCCGATGGCGATGTATCACTCGTGGGATTCGCAAAATGCGTGGCTGCGCCAGATCCACGCCTACAACTTCCTCTATATGCATCCCTCAACCGCACAGGCTCAAGGGATCGATGATGGCGGCTGGATGTGGGTCGAGTCGATGCACGGCAAGGTACGCTGTATGGCACGCTTCTCTGAGGCGGTTGAGCCCGGTACCGTCTGGACCTGGAATGCGGTCGGTAAGGCATCAGGTGCATGGAACCTTGATAAGAAGGCTAATGAGGCCAATCAAGGCTTCCTGTTGAACCACCTGATCTCTGAAGAGCTACCCCCCCATACCGATGGCGATCACCTCTCCAACTCTGATCCCGTTACCGGTCAGGCCGGTTGGTATGACGTACGCGTCCGGATCTACCCTGCTGACGAAAGTGAGCCGAAGGTGACCTTCCCTCAATTTAAAAATATGCCCGCACCTCCTGGTGCCCCCCAAAGAAAGGCCTGGCAAGCCTTCTTTGCCGGACTCTTTACTGGAGGCAAAAAATGACTCAACTTGCTCTCGTAATTGATCTCAACGTCTGCGTCGGCTGCCACGCCTGCGTGACATCCTGCAAGGAGTGGAACACCTCTGGTGAACCCGGTCCTCTAGTTGATGAGAATCCCTACGGCAAAGATCCCACAGGTACCTTCTTTAACCGGGTACAGACCTACGAAATAGGCGAGTTCCCTAACACCGAGACACTCCACTTTCCCAAGAGCTGTCTTCACTGTGAGGAGCCACCCTGTGTACCGGTCTGTCCGACTGGCGCCAGCTACAAACGCGAAGAGGACGGCATCGTCCTGGTCGATTATGACAAGTGCATCGGCTGCAAATACTGCACCTGGGCCTGCCCCTATGGCGCACGAGAGATCGATGAAAAGCAGAAGGTGATGAAGAAGTGCACCCTCTGTGTCGATCGGCTCTATGATGAGGCACTACCCGAGTCAGAGCGCAAACCCTCCTGTGTGCTCGCATGTCCAACCTCTGCTCGTCTGTATGGTGATGTGCACGATCCAGATTCAGAGGTATCTAACGCCATTCGCGAAGAGGGCGGTTATCAATTGATGCCTGAGTGGGGCACCAAACCTTCAAACCACTATCTACCCCGCCGTAAGACCAGAATGCACATTCATGAAGATGAGCTGGTACGTGCCGATAATCCGCTGAAACAAGAGGATATTCGTCATGAGACATCCAAAGATGTCACCCTGGACGACTGGTTCTAAGAGTAACTATTCATCATGTTCATCTTTTGCCCCAGAGCTGCGTACGAAAATGCCTTGCCTGAAACAAAATCTAACCACGCTGAACAGCTACACGTTAATTAGAAAACATTAGAGAGATATTATGCATCCCGCCTTTTCCGTTATTTTCCTCACCACGCTGATTGGTGCCGGCCAGGGTCTCTTTCTGGCACTGTTTACCAGCGAGAGTTATTCCGCTGTTGGCCTTTTGCCCAAACAGTCGCACACCTTCTACGCCATAGGCGGTTTTTTGGCTCTGCTGCTACTGATTGCTGGCCTCATCGCCTCTGTTTTTCATCTCGGTAGACCTGAGCGTGCCTGGCGTGCTGCCAGTCAATGGCGAACCTCCTGGCTCTCACGTGAGGTTATCGCGTTACCAACCGTGATGGGGCTGGTCTTTCTATACGCCACGATCCATCTTTTCGAATGGAATCCAATGTTTCTCGGTTATGGCTTTGGCGATAAAATCACCCTGGTACTGGGTGGAACCGCAGCGACTGCCATTTTCATTCTGTTTCTCTGCACCGGGATGATCTATGCGGCAATCCGTTTTCTAAAAGAGTGGTCTAATCCGCTTACCATCATCAACTTTATTCTGTTTGGTGGTGCCTCTGGATTTATGCTGGCCTCTGCCTACAGTTCGTTTTACGCCCCTGAACTGGTTAACTTCTTTGGAGGCTGGGCCATTATTTTGACCCTCTCTGTATGGGTCACCCGAAGTGCATCGCTAATTCGTAACGCACGACTAAAGCCAACCTCAACCATTCAAACGGCTATTGGTGTACGCCACACCAAAATTCAGCAAAAGGCGATGGGGATGATGGGCGGTAGCTTCAATACCCGTGAATACTTCCACGGAAAAACTGCACTGTTCTTAAAATCAATTAAGTGGATCTTTATTGTTCTCTCCTTCCCGCTGCCTATTTTGATACTGTGGGCCGGTATGCAATTTGATCAGCAGCCTCTGCTCATTTCAGCATTTGTCATCCAGTATGTCGGATTGCTATTTGAACGCTGGCTGTTCTTTGCACAGGCCAACCACCCTCAAAATATCTACTACCAGACGGTTTAATTGTAATTCTGTCAGAAATAAAAAAGCCCCATTTATGGGGCTTTTTTCTCTGTTCAAAAGCACTAAAAAAGCTCCAGCTCATCATCTTCCTGCTGAGCTTCATACTCTCTAAAAATCTCAATCGCCTCCTCTAGAGATGCTCCCTTTAGCACAGCGTCAAACATCACTCGGTCAGCCTCTGTCGTGTAACGCTCTCGGATCTCATTCTGCATTTTTTGCCACTCATCAGGACTTTGGCGTCTTTCGGGATTACCAATTAAATCCGCCAGATGCTCCAGACTTCCAGAGGCATGATTAAGGCGCTGACTCAGTTTGTCATAAAATTGGAATGCAACAATCGCCGACTGCATCTGCGCGAAAATGAGCTGGCCATTCTCAAGAATTTCATCTCGAACCACCCCCTCTTCAAGTTGAGTCGCCGATTTGAGAATGGCACTAGTACCATCCAACATTTGAGTAAAAGAGCTGGCCAGCGTATCGACAGAGTTATCACCATCACGCAGCGTCCATCCCAGTTGGGTGACCACTGTATCGAGCATCAGGATCGTCTCTTTAACCTGATGCCAGTCTGTTGAAACATTATCCTCTACAGATATATTTTCTTGTCCCACCGGTTATCCTTATTTGCTCTATCAAGAGCCTGTTCAGTTTTCTAAAAAAGAGGTTCTGGGCGACCTAAATGGTAACCCTGCCCATAACCAATTCCGAGCTCTCGAAGCAGCTCATTAACACTTTCGGTTTCGATAAATTCAGCCACTGTTTTAATATTAAAGCTGGCTGCAATATCTACCGTAGAACGGACAAAAATCTGATCACTATTTGAACGCTCAATATTACGCACAAAGCTGCCATCAATTTTAACCCAGTCAACATCAAGCTGCTTTAGATGACGATAGGAAGAGAAACCCACACCAAAATCATCCAGCGCAAAACGACACCCCATCCCTTTAAGGGTCGAGATAAAGTAACCCGCTTGAGCCATATGAGTTACTGCAGCTGTCTCTGTAATCTCAAATATCAGTTTATGGGAAACATCCTCTGCATTCTCCAATTGATCCATGATCCAGTGAAGGAAGTCGAGATCCCCCACATCATAGCCAGAGAGATTTACCGCCAGTGAAATGTCATTACCGAGAAGAGCCTGTTCACGAATAATGGTGATTGCACGACCCACAACCCAGTGATCAATCTGGGTAATCAATCCGTAGCGTTCAGCAGTATCGATAAACGCCTCCGGGTAGATCAATTCATCTCCTGAGACCATACGAATTAGCGCCTCATAGTGACTAATACCATCACCCTTCATACTCACAATAGGTTGCATATGCAGAACAAACAGCTCCTCTTTCAGCGCTGTTCTAATCTGACTCTCCAGGTTGAGCTTATCCTGCATCTGCTCAATGAGATCATGTCTCTCTCCAAAGAATCGATACTGCTTGCGCCCCCCCTCTTTGGCATGATTGAGTGCAGCATCCGCGCGGGCTAACAGCCCTCCAGAGCGCAGTCCCTCATCTGGAAACATCACGATACCGATAGCAGCACTGATGTGAATAGAAGATCCATCAATCTTGAATGGGTGGTCCTCTATCTCTTTAATCAGTCTCTCGACCATCGTCTCTGCACTTTCGTGATCCGCAATCGGCAGCACAATACCAAACTCATCGCCACCAAGCCGACCCAACACGTCGGTATCTTCTAGCACCGCCTGGATCAGCTGCGAAACTTTAATGATGACCTGATCTCCCAGCTCATGACCAAAAGAGTCGTTAACATATTTAAATTGAACCAGGTCAAGATGGAGCAGGGCCGCCTCATGTCCATAACGGTTGGCATAGGCGATATGCTCCTCCAGTTTCTGTTCAAAACTCTGACGATTAATCAGTCCAGTAAGGGCATCATGATTGCCCAGGAACATTGCGAACTCCTCGGCTTTCTTCTGTTCTGAAATATCGATCATAATGCCGCGCATGGTCATACCGGCGCCCTCGATATAACTGGAGCTTGCGATATTACGCAGCCAAACCTCATCACCTTTATGATTAATCAGGCGAAACTCTATGCTCACCTCATCAATAATTTCAGTGAGTTTCTCAAAGCAGAATCGCATCGCCATCTGATCATCTATATGTGCGTGCTCGATGAGAAAATCGATATCAACCCACTCATCTTCACTAAAGCCGGTCACCTTCTCCCACTCGGCACTCACAAAGGTGAGCAGGCCACTCTGTGCATCAATCTCCCAGACAATTGCACTAAGACCATTAAGCAAGGTATCAAGATAACGGTTGTCTCGTGTTAGCTGCTCGGTCGTCTTCAACAGGTGATCGGCTAGAAGATTGAGAGAGTTGGCCACATCTCCCATCTCTCCGGCGCCATTGATATCGATGCGATGCTTAAGATCACCCTCACGCATCATGATGGCGCCATCTTTAAGTCGATGAAGGTTACGCGCGATAAATATGCCCAACAGGAGTGTCACTCCCACAGAAAAGAGCACCGCTATCGCTGCAATAATAGTGCTCTGCTGCTTAGATTCGGAGATTAACGATTGAATATGCTTTGTTGAATATCCAACATGAAGCGTCCCCAGGTTCATTCCTGAAAGAGAGATGGTTGCGACTGTATCGAAAATACCATCAACAGCAGCCTCAGAGAGTCGTTGGTCATGCAGATCTTTCACCCCATGCAGATGATCTCCTACAGCAGACATCAACATATCACTACGATTAAAGACCTCCGCATAGGTCACCTCCTGATTCTTTTTCAAAAGGGAAAGGATATCTTTTAACTGTGCACGATCATTCGCAGCCAGGGCTGGGGCCAGCGAATTGACTAGCAATCGATTTTGCTGCTTAACAGATTCTTGCATTGCTGTTGCGTGGCTCGACTCAAGCAGACGTGTCCCATTCCATATCAGGATAGAGAGCATGGCCAACTGGATTACAATCGAGACGAGAAGTAGAGAGGTGGATACCTTTAGTTTCATGGTCAAGAATTGAACTACATACCAAGTTCGCTAGCTAAATAGGGGCGAATCACCTCATACTCAGAACCAATCGCCTCGCGGAACGGTGGTTGAGAAATTTGATTTAAAACATCTCGGCCCTGTTGTGAATACTTCATTTGAACCAATAGTCGGGTCAACTCTCTCTGAAGGGCATGATCGACACTATGGGCATAGAGAATACTGCTGCCGGGAAGGTAGTCTGCATTGTCAATGATCCGCAACAGGGGTAGCTTCTTTCTCATCTGTTTTACCGCAAAGCTGGCAACAAATGTCGCATCAACATCTCCGCTCAACGCTGCCTGATAAGCGGCATTATGGCTGTTATAGTGGATAAATTCTGGGAGCTCTTCCGGCTTCAGCCCCTTAGAGATGAACCATTTTTTGGCCATGATATTAATGGCGCTAACTCTGGGAGGTAGAGCCACTTTTTTATTTGCAAGTTGCTTGGGATGTTCAATAAAACTCTGCCCCTTAACCAACAACAGAGGCAAAATTTTTCTCTCTGAGGCGACCCCAATATTGTAGTGCCCACCATCAAGGGCCGTTAGCGTCATGACAGGTGTGGCAAATATGAGATCATAACGATGTCGACCGATCTCCTGTGAAAAAAGCTCTGGATTCTTGACTGTCTCAATGATCACCTCTCTTCCGAGTTGCTGCGAAAGGTAATGACTTAATGGAGAGAAGCGCTTATAGAGTGCAACCGTACTGATAAATGGCGTAATACCAATCACCAGAGGAGGGGGTTCAGCAGCCCGTGATGTTGCTGTGATGAATACCAATAACATGCTCAACAACGCACGTAGATATCGACTATTTTTAAGACTCGGCCCCACAGCTCCTCCCACGGATGATAGGTTGCAACCTCCCTGTCCCAACTGATTTTCTGTTTTATTCAGATACTAGCCCCTTAATCAACGATTGCCAATATCTGTGATCAGTGCTTCAATTAAATCAACTAATAAAAACATAAAATGAGGGTGGGGAAGAGATGAGAAACATTCGACAGCTAAGTCTTATAGATAGCTACAGGGGGTGGTTTGCCCTATTGCTCCTACTCACATCAACCCTGACCTGGGCTGAAAAACCGCTGGCACCCGACACTATCCCAGGGATTCTCACCGTTGATGCCGAGCAGACCATTGAACTTGTGCTCAACAATCCTGACCTCATCGTGGTAGATGCCCGTCTCCCTGAGGAGTTTTTGAAAGGCCACATTGAGGGGGCTGTCTCTCTGGTCGACAGTGCCGTTAATGAGAAGACTTTGGGACAAATCCTCAAGAGCAAAACCACCCCGGCCCTCTTCTACTGCAATGGCCCACGCTGCCTACGCAGTAGCCGAGCTGCAAAGAAGGCACTCAGTTCTGGCTATACCAATCTCTACTGGTTTCGCGATGGCTGGGCGGGCTGGATTGAGAAAGAGCTACCTGTAGCTCACTAAATCGACCACAGCTACCACATGTTTACCAGGCAGTTCGAAAATTTCTCTGTTCAACATCTGGCGATTGCCGCCATTCTACTGGTTGGTATCTCCTCTATTAGCTCAATATGGGTGGCCGAGAATATTTTTCATGATGCCATTACCACATCAATACAGGAGAACATCACGAGTATTATTGATGTTGCTGTGCAGGAGACCACTAGCGATACCCGAACCCGCGCCATTGAATTTACCAACCGAACTCAAAATTACTCCGATCTGCGCTCAGTTTTGAAGAGCTATCTGAAAAACCCACAGGACAGCGCAGCAGTAGTCGAGCAGTTAAACATGCCCTTTATTAAGGGATATGTTGATGCACTCCATCTGGAGCTACTGAAATTCCGGCTCTATGACACCAATTACCGGCTGCTTACTGAGAGTAGTCATGGCATTGAGCTACCCTATGGCCTACCGCAGTTTCTGAAAATAGCGGCAATCGGGCGCAAAGGGAGTGAGCGTCTAAAGGCGCTCGGTGGTCTATGGTCCGCAAATGGGCAACCGCTCTACTCCGTTCTGGTCCCCATTGGCGGCCTGCGAACAAGCGGCTATTTAGAGGCGGTATTCAATCCCGCCTATACCATCGGCACCATCGATCACATCACACAAATCCCGGTCATCGTCACCTCCAGTTCAGGCGACCTGCTCTACCGCTCTGAGTCAATCAACCTCCGCTCGGCCAACCGCCTCCCGGTAAAACAGGCGGTCCTGGGTGATGATGGCTCGGTCGTTTTTAAAATCCAGTCGTTTGAGGATGTCAGCCAGATCTATGATGAACTTTATGCTGCAAAAACGATTCTCGGTGGCGGACTGCTCGTTACCAACATCCTGATCATCATCTTCGTCATCTGGCTGCTCTACCGTTTTCTGGTTAACCCACTCCTCTATATCACCCGAAATATCGATAAAATGGGTGATAGCAGTACCGCTAAGGTCTATATCGAACCTACCGGTTTACGGGAGTTTAAAAGCCTTGCCATCGCCTTCAACACAATGTGCGACACGGTTCGATCTCATACCATCAAGCTGGAACTCCTCTCCTCTATGGATGGTCTCACCAATATTGCCAACCGACGCTCCTTTGATGAAAGCCTGAGGCGAGAGTGGCGCCACTGTGTCCGTGATCAACATCCCATATCTCTGCTCTATATTGATATCGACTACTTCAAAAACTACAACGATTATTATGGGCACAGCAAGGGTGATGAGTGCCTGATACATATTGCCCAACTCATCGAAAGTTATGCCCGCAGGCCCTCTGATCTGGCCGCCCGGTATGGTGGTGAGGAGTTTGTCGTTCTGCTGAGCGATACCGATGCTGCCGGTGCGCAAATAATCGCACAAGCACTGCTTGAGGCGGTGAACCAGGCCCATCATCCCCATGAAAAATCAGAAGTTGCTGATCACATCACTCTGAGTATTGGTGTCTCGACCCTCACCCCAACGGAGGTGCTTGTACCCGAGCAACTGATCAAACTGGCCGACAAGGCGCTCTATCGTGCCAAGAGCGAAGGCCGCAACCGGATTAGTATCGCTTAATAATCCATCTATACCCCCATTATACGCTCCTATTACCCCGCACAATTGTGCTGTTGTATAGTTCACTACCAAAATTATGGTGGGTCGCAAGACCTTGAATGAATCCAATCTTAGGAGCACAACGCAATGATCAAACCAATTGGTTCTGACGAGCTGAATCCTCTGTTCGTCTACGATCCCGACGAACACCACAAACTGATGCATGAAGCAGAATCACTGCCTTCTGTAATCATCAGTTCTCAAGCTGCAGGTAACGCCGTCATGATGGGCGCAGGTTACTTCAATCCTCTCAAGGGATTCATGAACGTCGCTGATGCGATGGGCGCTGCAGAAAAGATGACCCTCACTGACGGTTCATTCTTCCCAGTACCCGTTCTCTGCCTGCTTGAGAACGCAGATGCCATCAGTGGCGTAACCCGCGTTGCACTGCGTGACCCCAACATGGAAGGCAACCCTGTCCTCGCCATCATGGATGTTACTGCAACTGAAGAGGTTAGCGATGCACAGATGGCGACCATGACTCAGGAAGTTTATGGTACTGATGATGCAGAGCACCCAGGTGTTGCGGCATTCAACGGTCAGGGCCGTGTTGCTATCTCTGGAAACATCCAGGTACTGCACTTCTCATACTTCCAGGATGATTTCCCAGATACCTTCCGCACCGCAGTTGAGATTCGGAACGATATCGCTGAGAGAGGATGGAAAAAGGTTGTAGCCTTCCAGACTCGTAACCCAATGCACCTCGCCCACGAAGAGCTTTGCCACATGGCAATGGATCGTCTCGGCTGTGATGGCCTGGTTATCCACATGCTGCTTGGCAAGCTGAAAGCGGGCGATATCCCAGCGCCAGTTCGTGATGCTGCAATTCGTAAAATGGTTGAGCTCTACTTCCCAGCTAACAGCGCAATGGTTACCGGTTACGGTTTCGATATGCTGTATGCAGGTCCTCGTGAGGCTGTACTACACGCCTACTTCCGTCAAAACATGGGCTGTACTCACTTCATCGTTGGTCGTGACCATGCTGGTGTTGGTGACTACTACGGTGCATTCGATGCACAGACCATCTTCCACGATAAGGTTCCTGCTGGCGCAATGGAGATTGAGATCTTCGAAGCTGACCACACCGCCTACTCGAAGAAGCTCGACAAAGTGATGATGATGCGTGAAGCGGCAGACCACACTAAAGAGGACTTTGTACTGCTTTCAGGTACTAAGGTTCGTGAAATGCTAGGTAACGGCATTGCACCACCTAAAGAGTTCTCTCGTCCAGAGGTTGCTCAAATCCTGATGGATTACTATCAGAGCCTTAACAAGTAATTCGTTACTTGATGAGTTAACTAGAAAGGGCGCCTATGGCGCCCTTTTTGCTTTCTGGAAGATAGGGCTGAGAATAGCTACTCTGCTAAAAAGTTCAGAAGTAGCCGTAATTCCCTTAAACCGGAATTAAGGTCGACCACCCGCACATGACAAAGTAAAAAATCCAAACCATGACCCACTCACTACAAGAAATCTACAACGGCTTTGCCGACACCTACGAGGCAAACCGTGGCCTGTTCGACATATCAGAAATATTAAATGAATTTTACTCTCTATTAGAAAGAGAGCAGGGTTCAC